>NZ_DAIUEH010000004.1:0-177434 GCF_036845245.1 Methylobacter sp. | reverse complement strand
CGCTTTGAGCGGTTCACATTTTCAAGCCTCCGGCTTTGCCGGAGGTTTTTGACTTGCGTCCCATTCCTGAATATGTGTCAATTACCGAAGCGTCTAAGTTATTAGGCGTGAATGAGGAATTCACCTATCAGCTAGTAAACCGTGGCTACCTTCATCATAAAATTGACTCCAGAAACGCCAAAGTAATTTTTCCCGATCATATAAGGCAGTTTAAACAAGACTATGTCATTTTATCCAAACTGTCGGAAGAGTCCGAAATCAGTTCAGCAAAAATTGTTGAAATCTTGGAGCTACTCGAAATATTTCCCGTTGACCACAATAACTCTTACAAGCTTAGGCAAAAGCTATATACCCGTGCTGATATTCTGAAGACAAGCTTACTTTATCGTTATGTTCAATATTTACCGGAGTAATTGGAAAAACTAAACCAATTCTGCATACAGTGAATGCGCAACATACTTGCCAGCGGCATCGGTTGGCGACCACGTCGCCCTGAAGTGGAGTAGGCTGGCTCAATTAAGGTAATCAATTTTGCTCAGGAACCGTTTGCTCCATTTCGTTCAGAAACACTTCTCTCCGGGTCAGGCGTTTTTTGTGGGTATATTCGAGATCAGCAAAACTGGTTTGATATGACATGTAGGCCATAGGCTTGTTTTGATTGAGGGGCAATATTATCCCATACCAAGGGGATTTAATCAGCCCTTCCCTAGTAATACTTTTCGGTATATGGGAGAATGTAAAAAATTAGCTCGATGCGAATTAAAGGGCAATGAGCTATGCATCGTCAACACTACCTTTTCGTGTAATTATGGCCAAAGGTGATCACCTCATTTCACTCGTTCGAGCTGGCGCTGTTGGCGATAAGGCTATGCTGCGCTCGACAGTTGAGGCGCTTATGGCGGACGAGCGTGCGAAGAGTCATCACATCTTGGCAGACCGACTTCAGCGCGCACTTCAAACTGTCTCGATCACACCGCCAGCATTAACTAATGTCCAACCGGTTCAAGGTAGTGGTCGCGATACAATTCTCGAGCTGACGCCACAGATACGATTTGAAGATTTGGTCTTAACCCTTCCTGCTTGTGCTGAAGGTAAGCAGCTTATTGAAGAACATATGAGGGCGGACGTTCTACGAGCACATGGTTATGAGCCTCGGCATAAGATTCTTTTATCTGGCCCTCCTGGTAACGGCAAAACATCTTATGCTGAAGCAGTTGCAGAAGCACTTGGCCTTCCTTTTTTTGTTGTTCGGTATGACGCGCTTATCGGCAGTTATCTTGGAGAAACAAACGCACGTCTTCGCAAGCTTTTTGATTATGTTCGAACGCAACCATGCGTTTTGTTTTTCGATGAATTTGATTCGATTGGCAAAGAGCGTGGCGATACACATGAGACTGGAGAAATTAAACGGGTTGTCTCATTCTTGTTGATGCAGATCGACCAATTGCCAAGTTATGTACTTACTATCGCGGCGACAAACCATGCGGAACTTTTGGATCGTGCGGTATGGAGACGCTTTCAGTTGAGATTGGCATTTCCATCTCCTCAAAAGAATGAGGTCGCTGCCTTTCTTGAGAGAATTATCGCATTCTGGCCAGAACAACCAAAGATTTCCGCTGTGACTTTAGCTGGTCGCCTCAACGTGACGTCTTATGCCGAAGCGCGTGATTTTTGCCAAAATGTTCGGCGGCGTCATATTTTAGGACTTGGCGAAATTACTATTGATTCTGTTATTAAAGCTGAACTCGATTTATGGGCTGCCCGTGTAAAACCAGAGGTGATGAATGCCGATCGACCCAACCAAACCAATCCTTCAGCTAAGCGTCGGCCATCCACAAGCGAGACAAACCGGAACACCACGAAACCCTCCAAAACCAGAGCCCTTTAGTCGCGACCATCAGAGGGCGGCATTTGGACCAAAGTTTGACCGACTAGCCTCGGTTCTGGAGCGTGACCAAAATGGCATTGAACTCCGAAACAATCCAAGTGCACTTGCGCCCGAGCGATTACTTGTATTCGAAGTGCGAGGATCAGTTCAAAATTTCATTTATGCAATCACAAAAATTCCTGGACTTGAATTTATTGATGAAGAAGAGCTTGAAAGCGACGAACAAGATATAGAACCAACCATTTATCTATTAGTCCCAGATGCACAAGCTCTAAACAACATTGCATCATTATGGCGTCGCTGGTCTCAAAACGAAGAATTAGGAATTGGATTTGCACCTTGGCGTGATGTATTTGCAACATTGAGAGATATACGACCTTGGGGGCCACAGGATCGCCTTCAAGCCAACGAGCGAGACATTATCGCCGAAGATGTTGCCCTCATGTCTGATGATGAGCTAATTCGGCTTGAAGTCGAGCTTGTTTTTAGGTCATCTGATGTGACGGCTAATGAAATGGAAGCGGATCTGAGTAACTCGATGGTAGCTGCTGGTGGTCGCATTATTAGTCGATGCCGAATTGCAGACATTGGGTATCATGCAGTTTTAGCTGAATTGCCTATTCCTTCAGTTCGAAGCATTATTGATATGTCGCCGGAAAGCATTGCGGGTCTTGATCCAGTAATGCACATACGACCACAAAGTATAGCGACGACAATTGAGGTTGGGGAAGCCGAAGATGCAACGACGGTGGAGCCATTATTGGTCACTGATCGTCCCCCAATACTGGCTTTGCTTGATGGTGTTCCTGTTGCCCAACATCCTTTGTTGTCTGGAGGATTGGTTGTTGAGGATCAATTCGATTTGGAGCCGCTCGCCCAAGTTACCGAACGCTATCATGGAACAGCGATGGCATCACTGATCATGCACGGAGATCGCAATAAGTCGGAGCCAAGGCTTGAACGCCGAATCCATGCAGTGCCAGTACTCGGTCTGTACGATGCGTTTCCTGATGATCGGCTAATTGTCGATATGATTTACCAAGCCGTATTCGCAATGCGCGGCGCAGACGAACCATCAGCGCCCGAGGTTTTGATCGTAAACCTGTCCCTTGGCAATGCGCGCAAACCATTTTATGGGCAGATGTCAGCATGGGCACGTTTAATTGATCGCCTCTCATACCGGTTTGGAATTCTTTTTGTTATAAGTGCGGGAAACCATAGCTTACTGCTTGATGTTCCGGGCTTTGCGAATTTCAGTCAATTCGAGGATGCCACGGGAACTCAACGAGCGCACAGAACATTGTTTGCGATAGGACAGTTGATAGCGGAGCGGCGTCTTCTCTCGCCTTCTGAGTCCGTGAACGGTGTGACCGTTGGAGCGGCCAATGTTGACGCTGTTTCTTCAGCAGATCGGATGGCTACACGAAGCGTCGATCCCTTTCAGAATCTTACGATTTCAAATCCATCAAGCGCGCTTGGACCAGGTTTCGCGAAGAGTGTAAAGCCAGATATCTTGATGCCGGGGGCAAAAGAGCACATGAGCTTTGTTGCAAGTGGCACTACACTGTCAATTAGATCAAGTGGTGCGGCTCGTGCTCATGGCCTTAAGGTGGCAGCTCCGCCACGCAGTGGCATTGGAAACTTTGAACACTTCACCTGCGGAACAAGCGCCGCCGCTGCTTTGGCATCCCGAACATGCCACCAGATACACGACGCGCTTGAATCGGCATACGGAGACTCCTTTAACTTACTAAGTCACACTCAACGCGCCACGCTGCTGAAAGCATTATTGGTCCATACAGCATCTTGGCCTCAGGCGGCTTCCGAATTGATCAAACAAATCTTGGGGCCAGATGACAACCGTCAGCATGTCCGCCAGAAGGACAACATCCGGCGATTTCTTGGATATGGCCTCGTTGATGCTGAAGCAGCCGTAGCATGTACCGAAGATCGCGCCACGTTTTGGGCTAGCGGCATACTGCCGAGAGAACAGGCAGTAAATATCCAAGTGCCCATCCCTATTTGTATCAATGGGCAAGCAAGGCCACACGCATTGCAAGCAACACTTGCCTGGTTCACACCTGTACTGCCAGGTCGTCAGAGTTACCGTGCTGTTCGGCTCAAGCTTATCGAGCCGGAAGAATTGACTTCATTACGTGTTGATGCAGCAAAAGCACAGCCAGACCAAAATCAAGGTAGGCGTGGAACAGTTTTTTCAAGGCGCTGGGAGGGGAGTCGAGCGCCAATAATAGGCGAAAATAACTTTATAACACTTACCGTCCAACGAGAGCCCGATCAGGGTACGATAATAGATGATCCTATCCCATTTGGGCTTGCTGTAACTTTCGCAATGCCCGGAGTTACGCAGATTTATGAAGAAGTGCAGGCTAGGCTTGCTATTACCCCAAGAGTGGTTGTTAGATAAGGTAAATAAGATTACGATGCTTTCATGTGCGCAGTAAATTGCTTGTTTTAGCACTGCTACCAGTCGCAATGCTAGCGATCCATACTGCATTGGTGGAAAACGGCGTCGAAGTTTTGCCAAATTTACACTAAAAAGAGCGTTAAAATTTTCCAAAATCAATTTCTATCTTATTGATAATAAGAGTATATGCATTTTTAATGGATGGCAAAGACACGTCGATTAGTGTAAAAAATTTAAAGCTGTTTTCCAACAACTCGCTTCCACACGGACGTTGAATGGCAGCTAGCTGGTGTGCAGCGGCCCTATATTTCAAGTCTTGAATGTCGTAATTTGGCCGAACTTGCTCTTTCGACGTCGAAAGAGCAAATCCGACATCGCAGTTACCTAATTTCAAATCAATAACAGTCGTTGAGGCTTATCGTCTATGCTCATATTTATCTTTGAGCCGTTAACTAAATAAAGGCAGCTATGCAGATCAGAGATCCAATAACTGAACTACACGACACGAAACTATACGGTCACCTACTGTCACTCGATCAGGAGTACGCAGACCGGATCACGACTTTTGTTCGTGAAGTCGCGCCGCTGATGGCAACAATCAAGGATCACTTTCCGTATTACACCCGTCATGACGCACATCACGGCTATCAGGTGGTGAGCAGGATCGTGCAGTGCCTGCTCACCTCATGTCTTGATCTCACGCGCCCGGAGGCCTTGAATGTTCAAGAGATATTTCTGCTGATTGCCGCAGCATACGCTCATGACCTAGGCATGACTGTCTTTCCGGGAGAGGAACAGGATTTGGCGAAAAAGCTGGGCCTGCCTCTTGAACCAGGCTGGCTTACCAACGAGGGTCTTCAACGCTACTTGCGGCAGAACCATTCGAGCCGAGGGGGCGAGTACATCGACAAGAATGCTGAACGGCTTGGCGTCCCCCGCAATCTTGTTGCCGCCTTGGACCTTCTGATGAAGGCGCATAACTACTCCATCCCCCAACTGGAGGGAGACCTGCAACGCCCGTTCGCGGCTGGTCAGAAAGAAAGCGATCTGGCTCAATTGGCCGTGATTGTGTGTGTTGCCGATGCCATCGAGTTCAGCGATACCCGTGTTATTGATGGCGTCCTTGACCGTGTTGGCACGGACGACAGCCGGGCTGCAAGAATCTCCTATGTCGAAAACATGAAGCATGTGTGCACAGGGGATAGCCTTGCAGTAACCGACGATGGACGCATCATTGTGAGCGGCACGTTCGCGGATGCAAATGTGCTGGCCCTTGCGCATCGTACCTTTGACCAAATGGAAGAGTGGATTCAGGGGTACAGCGATATTGACCACCGCTGCAAGCATCGGCGGCTTAAAGCAAGAGGGGAGTCCTTTCAGCGTGATCTTGTGTTCAGTGGCGGAAACTTTCAGCGCCTGGGTGTCAGGTTGAACAAGCGCAGCGTCATCGACCTTATTGCGTCGAATGCGATATGGCGTACTCATCAGGGCATCGCATTGCGCGAGCTTGTGCAGAACGCTGTGGAAGCCTGCCGCTATAGGGCGCATCACTCTGCCCCGTCAGACAAATATCAGCCGGAAGTCCGTGTTGTATTCGATAGGGAACACCATGCGGTAACGGTCAGTGATAACGGGTGCGGGATGTCTGAGCGCACGGTCCTCAATAATCTGCTGACCGTGGGCAGCAGCAGATCCCGCGAGGCCGCATACACGGAAAGCGACTATGCGCCGATAGCTCGGTTCGGCATCGGCTTTTGGTCTGTCTTCACAATCTCAGACGTAGCCACTGTGTCCACCGCTGCTTTTGAAGATTATAGGGGCCGACCAGGCGAAGCCCGGCGTGCGCGGGGCTTCGCGTTCGACGTTCAATTGACCGAGCTGAAAGACTTCACTGTCTTTACTCCGGTCGAGAGACCTTGCGGCACTACTATCACGTTGAAGCTCAAGCCCGAAGTGGTTATTGATGATGTCTACACGGCCTTGAAGGCACAATTGCTTTGTTCAATGATGCCTCTAACACTAGTTCTGGATGGGGTTGACGAAAACCTTGGGGCCGACGTACCTGATGTAAGCGAAGAGATTCTGTTCGGTGTGCGTCACCATACAGCGGAGGACCTCGGGATCAAGATTTTTCAATACAGGGGGGCAACATCACGAACCGAACTGGCTGTTGGGCTCGCGTACCGGATGGGAGATGGTCGAGCGACGTTTATGGCAAAGCCGGGAATACCCATGCTTAGCGTGATTAGTGGGATTCGGACGCAGCGATCAGCCGTGTGTGGCTTCTCGGTGCCCGTGCGAGTGACGTCTCTATGCATAGATTTATTCCGCGTTGGCCTCTGTAACGTGAATGCCCGGACGCCGCAGGGCTTCGAGTTCTCCATCGACAGGCAACAGCTCAACAGTAATGCAGCCGAGCAGGAGTATATAGATGATGCACGGCAACTCTTCCATGAGAGCTATCGTGCCTTTCTCAACGAAACTGATTCTTATCGTCCGGAGGCCATTCATGCCTTGCAAGAGGAAGCTGCTCTAAGCGGCGGCAATGTTTACGACCAATTTACAGGGGCTGAGCTAGCTACCGCCAAAGCAAGCTTTCCTGATCTTATTTGTGCCAAGCTCATCCCGGTCAATCCGGGCGTGCCATTCAGCACGGCAAAGGAAAGTGCTGAATTTCTAGATCTAAACGAGCTTTCCAATACAGATGGTCTGATTTTCTGTTTGCAGGCGACCCGTTCTCCAATGCGATACGAACCATCCATGCACTTGAACCTGGAGGACAGGGGGGCACTTGAGATTGCATATGCGCTGGCACAGAAAAACGCACAAGAGCATCCGGGCGAGCCCATCTATCTTGTGCAGCCGGATCGAACGTTCTCAATGCTATTCGATAACGATCCTTCTGCAAAGGCAAGCATACTGTCTCTCAATGGACAGCTTGATCTTTGCATGCTGAGTGTTCGACTGAGGGATGTAGACTATGAGAATCCCCCTGTGAAAATCATTTCAGATATTGGTGGCCCGTGGGCGGGGGCTCTCTACTGGCGGGAATTCCAGACACCTGACAATAAGCCCTACCTGTTCCTGGGAAGGTATCGCGTCCTAGTTAAGCCTGGCTCCCCACTAGAGACGCATCTCAAATCTCTTGTCGACGAAAAGAGATTTGCAACCGTTTCATCTATCATTAATCTGCTGAAGGAAGATGAGGCGGGACACAAGCCATCATCCTTAGAGAACATCCTATCGAACTCCTCATCCAAAAGCTGACATTCACTACTGACGTAATCGTATCGAAATCGATGGCCTGGTTTGTATCGGAACTAGTGGTGATTTTCAATCGGAATAGGTAGCGTGGTGGTAGGCTTGCTGGGATTTCATAAATTGTGAGATTTTGTTGGTTTTTTACCATTAATTATGAGATTTCTAGCTAAATATAAAATCCCATAATTAATGTAACCAATTGATCTTTTTATATTTTAATTTTTCATTAATTATGAGATATGATAAGTTTTATCAACTACTTTAATTAAACAGCACGTCATACCGGCAATTTCTGCTGGTATGACGTATTGGGAATTCTCGTTAACATAGGTTTATAGCAAATTCCAACGAGGGATAAGCGGCTTGGTTATTCAAAATTTAAGAACATAAAAACAATTCAAAATGAATCACGCCGCACACAATAAACTTGTCTCATTCATCTGGTCTATCGCCGACGATTGCTTGCGCGATGTCTATGTCCGCGGCAAATACCGTGATGTGATCCTGCCGATGGTAGTATTACGCCGCCTGGACACCTTGCTGGAACCCAGCAAAGCTAAAGTACTGGAAGAACTCGCGTTCCAAAAAAACGACATGGGCCTGATCGAACTCGACGATAACGGCTTGAAAGACGCTTCCGGCTATGTGTTTTACAACATCAGCAAATGGACGCTCAACCAGCTGTTCAAAACCGCGACGAACAACCAGCAAATCCTGCTGGCCAATGTCGAAGAATACCTGAACGGCTACAGCGCCAATGTCAAAGAGATTATCGACAAGTTCAACCTCAAGGCCCAAGTGCGCCACATGGCAGGCAAGGACGTTTTGCTGGACGTGCTGGAAAAATTCACCTCGCCGAATATCAACCTCACCCCGCATGAAGTGGAAGACCCGGACGGCAACCGCCTGCCCGCGCTTACCAACCTTGGAATGGGCTATGTGTTTGAAGAGCTGATCCGCAAATTCAACGAAGACAACAACGAAGAGGCAGGCGAGCATTTCACCCCCCGCGAAGTGATCGAGCTGATGACCCATCTTGTTTTCGACCCGGTTAAAAATAAGTTACCGCCGGTCATGACTATCTACGACCCGGCCTGCGGTTCCGGCGGCATGCTGACCGAATCGCAAAACTTCATCAAGGATGAGGAAGGCGCTATCCGCGCTACCGGCGACGTGTACTTGTACGGCAAGGAAATCAACGACGAGACCTACGCCATCTGTAAATCCGACATGATGATCAAGGGCAACAACCCGTCCAACATCCGAGTCGGCTCCACGTTGTCTGTCGATGAATTTGCAGGAACCCGTTTCGACTTCATGCTTTCCAATCCGCCTTACGGCAAAAGCTGGGCCGGAGAGCAGAAATACATCAAAGACGGCGGTGACGTGATCGACCCGCGCTTTCGGGTGACGTTGAAAGACTATTGGGGCAACCCGGAAACCGTCGATGCCACTCCGCGTTCCAGCGACGGCCAGCTGCTGTTCCTGATGGAAATGGTCAGCAAAATGAAAAGCCTGGACAACAGCCCGTACGGTTCGCGCATCACCTCGGTGCATAACGGTTCCAGCCTGTTTACCGGCGACGCAGGCAGCGGTGAAAGCAATATCCGCCGCCATATTATCGAAAACGACCTGCTCGAAGCGATTATCCAGTTGCCGAACAACCTGTTCTACAATACCGGCATCACCACCTATATCTGGCTGCTATCCAATAATAAAGCGCAGCCGCGCAAGGGTAAAGTCCAGCTGATCGATGCCAGCCAGCTTTACCGTAAGCTGCGCAAAAATCTCGGCAACAAAAACTGCGAATTCGCCCACGAGCATATCAGGGAAATCGTAGATACCTATCTGGCATTGGCAACCAAGGAACGCCAAGCCGATGATGTCGGTATTGCCGCCCAGGTTTTCAACAACAGCGATTTTGGTTACTACAAGGTTAACATCGAGCGGCCCGACCGCCGCAAGGCCCAGTTCAGTGCCGAACGTATCGAGACCCTGCGATTCGACAAGTCCTTGCGCGAGCCGATGCAATGGATCTACAGCCAATGGGGCGATGTCGTTTATCAGCCCGATACTTTGGCCGATCAGGAAAAGACCATTCTCGTCTGGTGCGAAGACCATGAGCTAAACTTGAACACTAAAAATCGGCAAAAATTGCTCAGCCCGAGTATCTGGAAAAAGCAGCTGGATCTGGTGCAAACTGCAAATACTTTGATGGCCGCGATGGGCGAAGCCGAGTCCAGCGATTTCAACCGGTTCAAGGAACAGGTGGATGAAGCCTTAAAAGCACAGGATATCAAACTGAGCGCCGGCGACAAAAATGCCATACTCAATGCCGTCAGCTGGTACGACGAAACCGCCGAAAAAGTCATCGCCCAAAAACTGAAACTCGGCGGCGACAAACTCGACCAACTGCTGCACCGTCTGGATTGCACCGGGCAGGAGCTGCCGGATTTCGGCTATTACCCGGCCGGTAAAAAAGGCGAATACCTGACTTATGAAACCAATACATATCTACGCGACAGCGAATCGATACCATTGGCAGGTCATATCCACCGCTATTTCCTGGCGGAAGTTAAACCGCATGTTGCCGAAGCCTGGATCAATCTCGACTCCGTAAAAATCGGTTACGAGATCAGTTTCAATAAATACTTCTACCGCCACAAGCCGCTGCGCAGCATGGAAGAAGTGGCCTGCGACATTATCGCGCTGGAACGACAGGCGGAAGGCTTGATTGCCGATATTTTGGGCATTGATGTAAACCAGATATAGGCGCCGCGCATGCAAGACTCCGGTAACTTAACACCATCAACGAATCAAGCCGTCACGGAAGACCTTGCGCCGTTGTTGACCCACATCGCCGCCGTCATCCAGCAATCCCGCCAGCAGGTGCAACAGGCGGTAAATAGCGCGATGGTGCAATGCTACTGGCAAATCAGCCGCTTGATTGTCGAGTATGAGCAACAGGGACAGGCCCGCACCGCTTACGGCAAACAACAATTGCAAGCGCTCTCGGAGCAATTGACGACGGAATTCGGCAAAGGCTTTGATGCCAGCAATTTGCGTAATATGCGGCGTTTTTACTTAACATTCCAAATTCAAGAGACAGTGTCTCTCAAATTGAGTTGGTCGCATTACAACCTATTGTCCAGAGTAGAAAACGATAAAGCACGTGCATGGTATCAACAGGAAGCCATTCAGCAATATTGGAGCGTGCGTGCACTGGAACGCCAAATCGACAAACTCTACTACGAACGTTTGCTGTCTAGTCAGAACAATGAGCCAGTTCGAGGCGAAGCGGCGCAAAAAATCGCTGAAGAAAACCGGCAGGAACAGCAATTGCGGCCTCACGATGTGCTGCGCGATCCCTATATCCTGGACTTTCTGAACCTGCCCAGCCGACAGCTTTTGGAATCCGACCTGGAACAGGGCCTGCTCGACAACCTGCAAGCGTTTTTGCTGGAGCTGGGCAAAGGCTTCGCGTTTGTCGCCCGGCAGCAGCGCATCCGCACCGAAGACCAGGACTTTTACATCGACCTGGTGTTTTACCATTTCAAACTGAAATGTTTTTTACTGATCGACCTGAAACTGGGCAAGCTGGCGCATCAGGACGTCGGCCAGATGGATAGCTATGTGCGCATCTACGACCGGCAGCAACGGGCTGCGGACGACAACCCGACCATCGGCCTGATCCTGTGCAGTCAAAAAAGCGAAGCGGTGGTGAAATATTCGGTGCTGACCGACAGCGAACAGCTGTTTGCGGCCAAATACCTGCCTTATCTGCCGAGCGAAGCCGAACTGAAACGCGAACTGGAGCTGGAACGGATTAAAGTGCAGGCGCAATTGCTGAACAAAACGGATGAGGCGGATGATGATTGAGCAACTGGTGGCGATGCCGAAATACGAGGCGTATAAGGATTCTGGCGTGGAATGGTTGGGGGAGATTCCGGAGCATTGGAGTGTTAAAAGAACAAAGTATCTTTTCAAGGAAATATATGAAAGGAGTAATAAGGGAACGGAGGAATTGTTATCTGTATCGCAATATACTGGTGTTACAAAAAAATCCGATAGAGTTGAAGAAGGAGACCTACTTACTAATGCGGCTTCTTTAGAAGGATATAAGAAGGTTTCAATTGGTGATCTTGTCAGCAATATCATGCTTGCATGGAACGGCAGTTTAGGTTTTTCCCCATTCAATGGAATCACAAGCCCAGCTTATTCTATTTACCGATTAAATGGTGGGGGTAGCGAGCGATATTTTCATTATTTATTAAGAACAGATTTATATAAGGCTGAATATAAACGGAAGTCATCTGGTGTTATTGAAAGTCGTCTACGGCTTTATACCGAAGATTTTTTTGATGTTTGGTGTTTACTGCCGTTACTTTCCGAGCAAACTGCTATCGCTGCCTTCCTTGATCAGAAGACCGCGCAGATCGATCAGGCCGTAGCGATCAAGGAAAAACAGATTGCCCTGCTCAAAGAGCGTAAACAAATCCTGATTCAAAACACCGTCACCCGAGGCCTGAACCTTGGCGCTCCTATGCGCGACTCCGGCGTGGAGTGGATTGGCGAGATACCGCAGCATTGGCAAGTCAAAAGGCTCCGCTTGATTGGAAATACTCAAAATGGTATCAGTGCTGGTGCTGACTATTTTGGTTCTGGCTATCCATTTGTTAGTTATGGAGATGTTTACAATAACCGAGAATTACCAATAGCAGTAAAAGGGTTAGCAAAATCCTCTGATAATGATAGAAAACAGTATTCAATTGAGAAAGGTGATGTGCTTTTTACGAGAACCTCTGAAACTATTGAGGAAATAGGCTTTGCATCTGTATGCATGAAGACCATTTTGAATTCGACGTTTTCAGGATTTTTAATTCGATTTAGGCCTAAAACAGGGGAACTATTTGAAGGTTTTTCTAAATATTATTTCAATGCTCCTATGCTTAGGCTGTATTTTGTTAAAGAAATGAACCTCGTAATACGGGCTTCATTAAGTCAAGAGTTGCTTAAGAGCTTGCCAGTTTTGCTCCCACCATTTTATGAGCAAAAAAATATTTATGACCACATCGAAACCGAGTCCGCCAAAATCGACCAAGCCATTTCGATACAACAACAGCAAATCGACAAACTGAAAGAATACAAAGCCACCCTTATCAACAGCGCGGTGACCGGCAAGATCTTTGTTAATTATTAATTTTTATCGTTCCCACGTTCCAAGTCTATGGAAGAACAGTAGGAGCGGGCCGCGCCCGCGATGATAGGCGGAGGAATATGAGCCATACCCGCACCCATCGCGGGCGCGGCCCGCTCCTACCGCGCTTAGCGCTCCGCGTTTATTTATGGTTCCCACGCGGAGCCTTTTACGCTGGTTCCCAAGCTCCCGTTTGGGAACCCAGTGAGCAAAGCTCTAGCTTTGCGAGCCGGGAAGCTGGAGCTTCCCGTACCGGAGTTCCCAAGCAGGAGCTTAGGAACTAGCACGCAGGAGAGGGCGCTTTTTTTCTTAACTTAAGCCGGACCGTGGGAACGAGTAAAACCGGTTTTTTCATTTGACGGTCATTTGATAACGAAGCTGACTGGTTCAATAGAAAATACATAAAAAGCCAATATATCAATAGCATAATTAACGTCGCCCATTTGACGATAAACACTAACCGGCTGTTTTACCAGCTATAGCACTACAAAACACAAGAACGGGAACAAACATGGTTTCGCAAACCAACGAACAAGCCCTGGAAATCGCCATCGAAAAACAACTGACCGGCACCTGCCTGGAAGCGCAAAAGGCGGTTGCCGAAGGCAAGGATATGCCGTTCAGCCGGAATCACGGCTACCAGCTCGGTTTGGCGGAGGATTTCAACGCCCGTTATGCGATAGACAGCAAACGGTTTTGGGCGTTCCTGGAACAAACCCAACACGAAGAACTGGAAAAGCTGCAAAAACACGGCGCTGATTGGCAACTCAAGGTGCTGGAACGCTTCGACCGGCTGATTAAAAAATACGGCATGCTGCATTTGCTGAAAAAAGGCCTGAATGTCGATGACGCAAACCTGCAATTGATGTATCCGGCCCCGCTGGCCAGCAGTTCCGACAAGATCAAACAGAACTTTGCCGAAAACATCTTCAGCAGCACCCGGCAAGTGCGCTATTCGCTGAGCAATACGCTGGAAGAAATCGACCTGGTGCTGTTCATTAACGGCCTGCCGTTCGCCACGCTGGAGCTGAAAAATCCGTGGACCGGCCAAACTGCCCGTTATCACGGTCAGAAACAGTACCGCGACGACCGCGATATTAACCAACCTTTGCTGCAATTCGGCCGCTGCCTGGTGCATATGGCGGTGGATACCGATGAGGTCTATATGACCACTAAGCTGGAGGGTAAAAACACGTTCTTTTTACCGTTCAATAAAGGACAGAACTTCGGCGCAGGTAATCCGACTAATCCGGGTGGACATAAAACCGCTTACCTGTGGGAGGAAATATTCAGTAGAGCCAGCGTTGCGAACATTATCCAGCATTTCGTCCGGCTTGACGGCAGCAGTAAAGAGCCGTTGCCGAAGCGCACGTTGTTCTTTCCCCGTTATCATCAACTGGATGTCGTGCGCAGGCTGGTGGAGCATGCCGCTAAAAACGGGGTCGGGCAAACCTATTTGATTCAGCATTCTGCCGGTTCGGGTAAATCCAACTCCATTACCTGGGCTGCTTATCAGCTGATTGAAACTTATCCGGCCAGTTTGAAAACGCCGGGCGCTAAAGGCCTGGAACAACCTTTGTTTGATTCGGTGATTGTCGTCACCGACCGCCGCTTGCTGGACAGGCAGCTGCGCGAGAACATCAAGGAATTTTCCGAAGTCAAAAATATCATCTCCCCTGCGTTCAAATCCTCGGAACTGAAAAGCGCCCTGGAGCAGGGCAAGAAGATCATCATCACCACGATCCAGAAATTCCCGTTCATCATCGACGGCATTGCCGACCTGAGCGACAAGCGCTTTGCGGTGATCATCGACGAGGCGCACAGTTCCCAGAGCGGCTCCGCGCACGACAACATGAATAGGGCGATGGGCAAGAGCGAGAATGGCGAGGAAGACGGTTTGGACGCCCAGGATAAAATCCTGCAAGCCATGCAATCGCGCAAGATGCGCGGCAACGCCTCTTATCTGGCCTTTACCGCAACGCCGAAAAATACCACGCTGGAGAAATTCGGCTGCCAACAGCCGGACGGCAGCTTCGAGCCGTTCCATCTGTATTCGATGAAACAGGCCATCGAGGAAGGTTTTATCCTCGATGTGTTGGCCAATTACACGACCTATAAAAGCTATTACGAAATTCAAAAATCGATTGCCGACAATCCGCTGTTCGACAGCAGCAGGGCCCAGAAAAAGCTGCGCGCTTATGTGGAACGGCATCAG
Organism: Methylobacter sp.; assembly: GCF_036845245.1. Taxonomy (NCBI): domain Bacteria; kingdom Pseudomonadati; phylum Pseudomonadota; class Gammaproteobacteria; order Methylococcales; family Methylococcaceae; genus Methylobacter; species Methylobacter sp. Next base: position 162,448 of record NZ_DAIUEH010000004.1, on the reverse strand, counting down.
CAGACCATCAATATCAAGGCGGAGATCATCCTCGATCATTTTATTCCGCAGGTGGTGAACAGCAAAAAGCTCAAGGGCAAAGCCAAGGGTATGGTGATCACCCAGAACATCGAAACCGCGATCCGTTATTACCAGGCCATAACCCGTTTGATGGATGAACGCGGCAAGCCGTTCAAAGCGCTTATTGCGTTTTCGGGCGACAAAGAAGTGGACGGCGTCGAGTACAGCGAAGTCGGGATGAACGGTTTTGCCGAAAATAAGACCCGAGATTTTTTCGATGAAGACGAGTATCGCCTGTTGATCGTGGCGAACAAATACCTGACCGGCTTCGACCAGCCCAAGCTCTGCGCGATGTATGTCGATAAAAAGCTGCAAGGGGTGCTGGCGGTGCAGGCGCTGTCCCGCCTGAATCGCGCTGCACCGAAGTGGGGCAAGAAGACTGAAGACCTGTTTATCCTCGATTTCTTCAATTCGGTGGATGATATTAAAACGGCGTTCGATCCTTTCTATACCGCGACCCGTTTATCGGAAGCCACGGATATTAACGTATTGCACGAGCTGAAAGACGCGCTGGACGATGTGGGTGTGTATGAGTGGCACGAGGTGGAGCAGTTCATCGAGCTGTACTTTGACAATGCCGATGCCCAGCAACTGAGTCCAATCATCGACACAGCGGCAGCCCGTTTCAATTATGAATTGGAGCTGGAGGACAACGATAAAGTCGATTTCAAGATCAAGGCTAAACAGTTCGTCAAAATCTACGGACAAATGGCTTCGATCATGCCGTATGAAATTGCCGTCTGGGAAAAGCTGTTTTGGTTCCTGAAATTCCTGATTCCCAAACTGATCGTTAAAGACCCGGATGCGGATCAGATCGACGAATTGTTGAATTCGGTCGATTTGTCGTCATACGGCCTGGAGCGCGTCAAGCTCAATCACAGCATTGGCTTGGATGCCAGCGAAACCGAATTGGAACCGCAAAATCCCAACCCGCGCGGCGCTCATGGCGGAGACGAAGAACACGATCCGCTGGACGAGATTATCCGCAGTTTCAATGAACGCTGGTTTCAGGGTTGGAGCGCAACGCCGGAAGAGCAGCGCATCAAGTTCATCAGTATTGCCAACAGCATCAAGGCCCATCCCGATTTCGAAGAAAAGTACCAAAACAATCCGGATGTGCATAACCGGGATTTGGCATTCGAGAAGATATTCGAAGAAGTGATGCTGAAAAACCGGCGTAATGAACTGGATCTGTATAAGTTGTTAGCCAACGATACGGCCTTTAAAGCGGCCATGCAGCAGAGTTTAAGGAGAATGGTGGGTTTTTAAATGTGGATCGGTATTTAATAAATCAACATCTTACAGTACATTAAGCCGGTAAAATATCCGTTGTTAATTGGAGAGATCCGGCGTTGGTTGACTGGGCGTGATAAAGCGCTGTTTCTATCCGACTGAATGACAGTACAAAACTATTTTGACGAAAATCTACGGAGTGTAAACATGAAAGCAGCAAAATTAATCCTGATCGCCGCAATGATGGCGCCAATGTCGGCTAACGCCGGTTTCAACGCTTTTATAGACGGGCATAAGCTTCACGACAAGTCCAGGGCTTACAAGAAAGACGACATAGAGACTGCCAACCTGTACGATGCCGGGGCTTATTTGTATTACATCATGGGCGTTATCGACTCGAATATCGGTTCGGGCTTATTTTGCCCACAAAACATAACTTCAGATCAAGCCGCGAATGTTGTGACAAAATACTTAAACGAGCATCCGCAATCGCTGGACTCTAGCGGTGAGGCGCTTGTTAAAGCGGCGCTCGCCCAAGAGTGGCCTTGTAAGCAGTAGCCGGATTCGGCCTTGTCGAGTCGTTTGTTATGATGCTGACAGGCCGTAGTCACAGGTAGTATTCCTCTTTGATGAAATGCCCACCCTGTCCAGGGATTTCAGTTAAAACTTATATGGATGACTGAAATTGTTGTACCTGATAAATAAATGGTAACGCTATTGAAAGATAAAATCAGCCTGGAAAATAAGCACTGTTCAGCATGTCATGCTGTTTTAGCTTGTGGCTCTGATCAAGCTGGAGAGTCGTGCTGGTGCCTCGCTTATCCCGCTATCATGCCCGCTGATTTTCAACAAGATTGCCTGTGTGCAGATTGCCTTGGCAAGGCTATTCAAGAAAAGATTGCTGAATTTATTAAGACATCGAGTCGGCAGGAACTACTGACCGTGGCAGGCCAGTACCGTGGCAATGATAAGCTGATTCAAGGCATAGACTACTTAATTGAAAATGATCAATACGTTTTTACCCCGTGGTATCACTTAAAACGGGGCTCATGCTGTGGAAATGGCTGTAAAAACTGCCCTTATTGAGCCGGTAAAAATTACAATTCACTGTCATACCTGGCAAAAAGTGATGAAATTTTGCCAATTTCATCAAAAAGAGCGTCAAAATTTTCCACTGTATATTGCCGCCATATTATTTTAATAACACTATTCGCTTTAATTGACTGGCAAAACTGACGCTGAATGTGTAAAAATTTCAACGCCGTTTTCTAAGCAAAAGAATTATTTTGCGCCTACGATCTTGAAGTCAGATTGGAAGTGGCGTAGGTAACAAGCTCAATCAGCAGCCATGGGATATTATGGATTACGCCAGGAACACCGTGCCGGTTGATGTACTTGACATAATGATATGGCATTCAAGAAACTGAAAACATCGGCAGTTATTACTAACCTGTACACCGGCAATACCAGTTCATCACGACAGATTACTTCCTCGCTCACCGGTGCTGATATGTCCGCCTTCATCAACGTTGATGATGTAGACCTTGCCTGCGCCATGCTGATGAGTATTGGCAACAGTCATTATGGCATTGAAAATACTGCTGACTAATTCATCCTTGGCAAAAATCTCGATACGTTTTTTCGGCATGAATGGGGTGTAGTCTTGCCCTTCGATAACTTTTTCACTCCCAAAACCTTCACAATCAGATACGCTCATGCCTGGAAATTGAGGTATCTCGAGCAGGGTCTGGGTCAGTTTAGAGAGCATAAAAGGCTGAATATAAGCTCGAATTTCTTTCATGGCATGCCTCAAGTTTCGTGTTGTTCTTCAAAATGGCGGTAGAGCGCCGGTAACATGGTCAACGTTAATAATGTTGCGGTAATAAGTCCACCAATAATAACCACGGCGAAAGGTTTTGCGGTTTCCGAACCGACACTGGTTGACAGCGCCGCAGGCAACAGTCCCAGTATTGCCATCAGTGCAGTCATTACCACAGGGCGTAACCGGCTGACAGAACCGTGCAAAATAGCTTCCTGCAACGGAATGCCTTCCCGTCTGAGATGATTAATCTGGGTTAACAGAATAACACCGTTTTGTACCGCAATGCCGAACAAGGCAATGAAACCGACCGCCGCCGATACGCTCAAATGGATACCGGTCAGCAGCAAGGCGACTAATCCGCCCACCATTGCGAAAGGCACGTTCATTACAATCAATGATGCGCTTTTGAGGGATTGAAAAGCCCAGAACAACAGAATAAAAATAAGCACTAAACTGACCGGAACGATAAAGGAAAGCCGTTTCATCGCACGTTGCTGATTTTCGAACTGGCCGCTCCAGACAATCCGGTATCCGGGCTCCAATACAACCTGTTCCTCAACTTTTTGCTGCGCCTCGTCTACAAAACTGCCTTGATCACGCCCGATCAGGTTGCATTTGATAGCGATGCGACGCATATTGTCCTCGCGACTGATACGCGAAGCGCCCTGGTTAATCTTGATCTCGGCCAATTCAGCCAACGGAATACGACTGCCATCCGGGGATAACACGGTAATATCCTCAATGGCCCCGACCGAATCGCGTGCCGGTGCGGCCAGCCGCACGGTAACATCAAAACGTCGCTCGCCTTCCAGCATCTGGGTCGCAGATTGACCGCCTACTGCCATGGCAATGACATTTTCGACATCGTTAATATTAATGCCGTACCGGGCGATTTTGGCTCGATCAATCGAAATAACCATCTGGGCCAGCCCCGATTGTTGTTCGGCAGCGACATCGGTAGCGCCTTCTATAGAGCGCAGAATCCGGGTGATCTGATTCGCCTTTTCCTGGAGGACTTTAAGATCCTCGCCGAAAATCTTGATCGCAATCTCGCCTTTGACCCCGGAAATAGCTTCTTCGACGTTGTCCTGAATTACCTGGGAGAAATTGAACTGTAAGCCGGGAAACACCGCCAAACGTTTCTGCATGGCTTCGACCAGTTCGTCCTTATCGCGATAATGCCAAGTATCTTTTGGATTGAGATCGATAAGGACTTCCAAGTTATTGAAACCTTTGGGATCAGTACCATCCTCCGGGCGGCCCAGCTGGGTGAGTATCGATTTGGCCTCGCTAAACTCACGCAAGTGCCCCCGTATATCCTGTTCCAACACTTTGGCTTTAGCCAATGAGACGGGTGTCGGCAGCGTGATAGTCAGCCAGATATTGCCTTCATCCAGCTTGGGCATAAACTCGGTTCCGATCAGCGGCGTTGAGGCCAGCGATAAAACCAACGTCAATCCGGCGCCAATGAATAATTTGCGAGGATGACGTAATACGGATTCCAATGCGGATCGATAGCGCCGCTCCATGCCTTCCACCAACGGATTATGCGATTCGATAAGGCGGGGACCAATCAGGTAACTCAATAGAACAGGCACCAGCGTTAAACTGATAATCAGTGAGCCCAGCAACGCAAAACTGAGTGTGAACGCCATCGGCGAAAATATTTTCGCCTCGACCCGTTGGAAAGTGAAGATCGGCAAAAAAGCGATAATAATGATGGCCTTGGAGAACAGGATAGGCCGGGCCAAGTCCACCGCCGTCATCAGCATCGATTGACGCATATGCGGAATACTGGCTTTTTGACTCATCTCTAAAGTCACTTTGACCATAATCGCTTCGACCAGCACCACCGCGCTGTCCACGATAATACCGAAGTCAATCGCGCCCAACGAAATCAGGTTCGCGGAAACATGCTCGGCATCGATCAAAATGAATGCGAACAACAGGGATAACGGGATAACGGTAATAACAACAGCCGATGCCAGCGCCCGACGCAGAAAAATGACCAGAATGGCTAAAATCAGTGCCGCGCCTTCCAGCATATTGTGCTCGACGGTATGTACGGTATGCTGCACCAGGTCTGTACGGTCATAGATAGGCATCATCTTGACCCCCGGCGGCAAAACATGATCATTAAGGTCCTTAACTTTTTCCTTCACGCCTTGCAACACCTCAATCGCATCCTTACCTTTGATCAGCAGGACCACGCCTTCAACGATATCATCGCGCTCGTTATATCCAACGATGCCATTACGCGGTTGCGGTCCTATCGCCACATTAGCGATATGTTTCACCAATACCGGCACACCGTTCCGGCTGGCAACAACGATGTCGCCAATCTCGTCAGCGGACTTTAACAGGCCTGCGCCACGGACTACCAGTGCCTCGTAGCCATGCTCGATATATCCGCCGCCGGTATTGGCATTATTAGCCGCAACAGATTGGTAAACGTCAGGAAGTGTTAATTTATAATCTCTCAGTTTGTCGGGATCAACCTCTATCTGGTATTGCTTAACCCCACCGCCAAAAGCTACGACATCGGCGACGCCCTGCACGGAACGCAAAGTCCGCTCGATCACCCAATCTTGCAACGCGCGCTGTTCAATCAACGGATAGTTCGGCGCTTCAATACGGTAACGGTAAATTTCACCGACGCCGGTCGTCAATGGCCCCAGCACCGGACTGACCTCGTCCGGCAATCTGACAGCTCGCAGCCGTTCCAGAACTTGTTGTCGGGAAAAATAATCCTCCGCCTCATCATCGAAAGTCAACGTGACTACAGACAAGCCGAAAATGGATACCGAGCGCATGTTGATCAAATGAGGCAAACCGTTCATCTCTTTCTCAATCGGTAAGCTGACCAGCTTTTCAACTTCCTCCGGGGCCTGACCGGGATATTGAGTCACCACCTGCACAAAAACATTTTGTACATCAGGAAAGGCCTGCACCGGCAGACGTTCGAACGATATAATGCCAACGACGGCCAGCAGCACCGACGCCCCGATGATTAGCAGGCGTTGCTGCAGGCAGAATGCAATGATTTTGTGAATCATGGCTTACTTTCTCCGCCTTTCTGTTCAGCATCTTGCTCGGCATCTTCCTCGGTGCGTAGCAATAAAGCGCCATCGACCACCAGACGCTCTCCCGGATTCAAGCCTTCAAGAATCACAGCCTTATCTTTAAGGCGCAGACCCGCTTTGACTGGACGTTTTTGATAGTGGCCGTCACCGATAGCCACAAATAGCCAATCGGATTCATCTTCAGTAAAGAGTGCCGTTAACGGCACAACAATCGCTTCATCATTCGGGGCACTTTGCACTTCGATGGCTGTGTACATAGCAGGTAACAGGCGGAACTCTGTATTAGGCAAAACGCAACGCACTTTCACCGTACGCGTTGTTTCTTCGACCACCTGACTCATATAACTGACGGTTGCGGTAAAAATCTCGCCGGGATAAGCCGGTACTCTCACCAGTACTTGGGCTCCGACATGAATCAAACCAATGTCCTTTTCGAAAATATCCATCTGCACCCATAATCTGCTCAGATCGGAAATGACGAACAGCGGCTCGCTCAGGTCGGGCCTGACTTCCATGCCGGGATTGATGTTACGTTCAGTGATTGCTCCGGCGATCGGCGCATGCAGTACAAAGCGGTTATCCGTGCGGCCATTGCGCACTCCGAGATTGGCCAGCCTGAGTCGCGCCCGCTCGGCTTCGCTACGCGCACGAGCCAAGTTATCTTGCGCCTGCTCCTGATCCTTGCGCGGAGCGATGCCGTTCTGATAAAGCTCCTGCATGCGCTGAAAAGCCCGGTTAGCCAAATTTAGATCGGCCTGAGCTCCTGCATAATCCGATTGCGCTTGTCCCAGTTCCGGGCTATCCAGTTCAGCCAGGGCATCACCCGCCTGAACATGGGCGCCCAATGCAGCGATAGTACCGATCACGCGTCCGGCAATAGGTGACGAAATCCGGGCGGTGCGGGTTTCGTCATAAGTAATCTTACCCGTTACCGGATCCATTAAGGGACGCCGCACTAATTTAACAATGGCTTCCTTGACATAATTGCGTTTGGGCGAATCAGGGCTGAGTATCACTTCATTCTTGGGGTGCGCCGTGACTTGATGTTGCGGCTCATTATTGTGCGGCTGACAAGCCAGTAAGGATAGAACTAGCAGGCCGGCGACCAGCCGCGGATCGAAAAACTTTATATTCATAATTTGACTTCTTCTCCATAAGCCATCAATAAGTCCGCCCAAGCGTTGCTACGATTGGCCAAAGCGGTGTAATAATCCAGCATCATTGCTTTGTAATTGCGTTCTGCATCAATCAAGTCCAACAGCCCTACCGCACCTTTCTGATAAGCAATCTCCTGCGCTTTGCGCAACATTTCAATACGCTTTACTACGGCCGTCTCAAAGCGCTGTGCGATAGCATCAGCACTTTGCCACGCCGACAAGGCTTTCATAACCTCGGCTCGCACACCCTGCTCGGTCTGCTTTAACACCAACTCGGCAGAACTTAAACCGACACGCGCTCTTGATATTTCACCTTCCTGACGATAGAACAACGGCAGCGGCACACTGACACCGACACCGCCGCTATCGGTAAAGAAATTACCGGGATCACGTTGATAAAATGCACTGACGGTCACGTCGGGAATGGCTAATCGATTTGCCAATGTCAGCATTTTTCCGGCCTGTTCAATTCGTACCCGGGCAGCTTGCAGGTCGGGCCGCCGCTCCAGTGCCTGTTCGGCCAATTGATCCTGCCCTGCTTTTGCGATTCCAGGGTTCGCTTCAGGCCAAGCCTCGACAGCGGAGATTTCCAGGCTGTTTTCGGGCCAGCCCAGCAATAGCAACAGATCGGCTCGAGCCTGATTTAATGCCGTCTTTGCCTGATCTTGATCGCCCTGAGCCTTAAGGCTTTCAACCTCAATACGGGTAAAATCCGTCGCAGAAATGTCGCCTACTTTAAGTCTGATGTTATTGACTCGAAGAATTTCACGATAGCGCTCGAAATTGTCGGCGGCCACCTTGGCCATTTTTTGCGCCAATAGCAGACTGTAATAGCTGCGCCGAACGGCATTGGTGAGCACACGCACAGTATCTTTCAAATCAAAGTTGACCGCTTCGGTCGCCAAGCCGCTGCTTTCTATCCGTAACCTTCGTTTCCCGGCCGTCTCGATCAATTGCTGAATTTGTGGTGATATCGCTGGCAACGGCGTGTTGCTGTATTGCTGACGAAACATGTTGGGATTTAGTGACGAGATGGTGAAACTGAACACCGGGTTTGGTATTGCGGCCGCAATAACCTCTTGCGCCTGAGCATCTTCAATATTGAAGTTTGCAGCAATCAAGCCAAGGTTCCGCTGATAAAACAGCGCGACGGCTTGTTGCTCTGTAATAGCCAATCCAGTCCCGGTTGCCTCGATGTCCGCTCGCAATGCCATCGACCATAAAGTAAAAACCAGGCAGATTAAAGCCTTAAAATTTAACATTGTCATAACTTTTCGCTAAGAAAGTAAGCCTCAATCGCTTATTTTTCATTGAATGGATTTACATTTTTTGTTCTTTAAGAACGGGGCTTCAGGATATTTTTCACTTGCGGAATGCTACATTTCTCTCATACTTTCGGTTCAATCTGGACTTGATCACCGATATTAATTTTCAGCGATTTCGGCACGATTGCAGCGATGTACACATATCGCCTACCTCGGGCACGCTTAATTTCAGCAACGGTGTTGTTCGCGATCACATTCGGTTCTTGCCGTTCAAGGCAAGATGGGGACTGTAATTCTTCCTGACTATAGAACTTGGTAACCCATCCTTTGCCGACAGTGGACTCAACCCAAGAAGGCAACGACGCGCATCCGGCCAGTAGCATGCTCCCAATTTATTGCAATATGATTGCAGAGCCACAGTCATCTCAATTTTTTTATACAACGGTTGCGAAGATTAAAGCGGTGAAAGTTCTCATCAAAGACCGATCTAGTATCCCTAATACTTGCGGTATATAGCTTCTGATTCGGACAGAATTTTGTGTTTTGTTTTACAGGTACTAGAACATAGAAAGACAGTGTTTTGCAGCGTCCGTAAAGACATCCGTTGGGAAAAAAATGATGGAATTGAAACTAATTTAGCATTCATTGCTATTTTATGGATATGTTTTTTTCATACTATCTGTTGTTAAAGTTAAGTTACTTTTAAGCAATAAATGGTTAATTAGTTTAGTCAGCTCATGAAAGCTTAAGCTATTTCCATGCCACAAATTGAATATCAAAAAACATTAATAAAATCAGATAGAACAATTAAAAAGTTCGCTATCAGTACGGATGAATAAGGTATTAAAGGTTTAAATGAACCACACCAATATGGTTCATGCCCCGGACATAACGTACATTGGAGTTGTCAGATATCGGTTGAGTGGGTAGCATGCCAACGTGTTACGTTTAGCGGTACGAGAACTGGTGTTTCGATGCTCTAGAAAGGCTGAATTAATCGGCTAAAGCTATATAAACTGCTTATAAGTTAGGAATGTTCTCTTAACAGCTGTCCCTTTCGAATCATATGCGCCGTTTCGATTCCATCAATGGTGATCTTGTAATCCTTGGAAAGCCGCCTGGAATTTTCAAGCCAAGTAAAAGAACGTTCAACAATGGTAAGGTTCCAGTTGAACATGTTTTTCGCCCATCCGCCCAAATCACACTGACGGCAGCAAACATCGTGTACAGCCGGATCATGAGCAACCGGCACCGCGTCGATCTTGTATGCCTGCTGAATGAACGCATACTGTCAGCAGATTTCCCATGGTATCGGGCAAACTTTGAATGTAAATGCCATACAGTTTTTTTGTAAATTGGCCAAGGAACTGAATTTGGATGAAAAAGTATTCCAAGGCAGTCTCATAATTGAGGCTCAAGAGATAAATCTTATTAGGCTGGTAGATAGGGCTAAAGATACAATAAGAACAACACAACAGGAGTTTGGGTAACAGCCGGATAATATGTGCAGCTAGGCATACAGAAATTTTCACAATTAACAGTATGGTATCGGATGGTTTCATTTTTACGACAAAATAATGTTTTCTGCATGACACTAAAGTTGAAAAAAGGCTTATCCATCAATGATCACCATTTCAATAAATTATTCATTCGACAATTATGCTGAATTTTCCACAAATTGATCCTATCGCTTTAAGTTTAGGGCCGGTAAAGATTCACTGGTATGGCCTTATGTATTTGATCGGTTTTGCCGCTGTATGGTTTTTAGGGCAAAAGCGCGCAGAGAAACCTTGGTCGCCGATCAAACCGGAGGCCATAGAGGATTTGGTTACCTACGGTGCGTTCGGCGTAATTCTGGGCGGTAGGATCGGTTATATCCTGTTTTATAATTTTTCCGGGTTTTTAAGCGATCCGCTTATCCTGATTAAAATATGGCAAGGCGGCATGTCCTTTCATGGCGGCATGTTGGGCGTTTTTATCGCGATGGGGTTATTCGCTAAAAAGCAGCATTGCAGCATGCTGCAGTTGACTGATATTATCGCGCCGCTGGCGCCTATCGGTTTAGGCGCCGGGCGTATCGGTAATTTCATCAATTCCGAATTATGGGGTAGGCCTACCGATGTGCCTTGGGCAATGGTTTTTCCTAATGGCGGCCCATTAGCTCGCCATCCTTCGCAATTGTACGAAGCTTTTTTAGAGGGCGTTGTGCTGTTTGTAATTCTCTGGATATATTCCAGCAAACCGAGACCGGTTATGGCGACTACCGGCTTGGCGTTGTTTTTTTACGGTTGCTTCAGATTTTTTGTCGAATTTTTCAGAATGCCGGACGTGCAATTAGGCTATATAGCCTTGGATTGGCTGACCATGGGACAGATACTGTCAACACCGATGATATTAATCGGTGCTGCGTTATTTTATTTGGCACATAAAAAAAGCATTCCAAATAACTGGACAACCACCAGCTAAAGTTGGTGGGGTTGAGTTACGGACTGGAAGCCGGATACGCGTCGATTAAACGATGCGTCTTGTATAGCCCTATGCTGGTTTTCTTTATATAAATCTTCTCAAAAGCAATGGTCGTTCTCAATATTCTCCAAACCGGCTTAGCCGTATTTTAAAGGGTAGTGATCAAACCAGTAATTTAGCTTGAATATCGTGCCAAACTAATAATTCAAGTAGTGGAACAGTTAGTGTCGTTCGGTTTAGAATGCCTTAAATTGGCCCGTATGGGATATTCTCTGCTGTTAATTGCCAAATCCATGCAAGCTATTAATTTTTCAGCCAGGATTTTGACATGCGGTTCAATGCACATATCAAGATGTGATCCGGAAACCTCTTGAACTTCTAAATTATCGCCAAGAAGTTTTCTCCAGGCAACTTCTGGCGGGGCGTAGCTAAAAAATGAATCATCACACTGGATTCCTTGAAATAGCGTTACCCTGCCGTTATATTTTTTTGGTTGATAGCCATTGCGACATGCTTTATCAGGTACAGATGTATAAAAATGAGGCCAAAAATCCGCACCATATTTATCCGCTATTGCCCTATCGTTGATTTTATTTTTGATCCGCTCTAATAACTGGGTTGTGTTTGGCTTAAACAATTTATGGATTTTCAGCGACCGTTTTTGATTGTCCAGACGCGAATCAAGCAAGCCCACAAAGTTCACTTGATGTCCATTTGCAACTAATTGGTTAGCCATTTCGTAGGCAATCACGCCGCCAAAGGAAAACCCAATCAAATAGTAGGGGCCACGCGGTTGCAGTTGCTGGATTTCGTTAATATAGTGGCTGGCGAGCTCTTCTAATAGTGGTAGACGGACAGAACGATTACTGCATTCTGCTGCCATGCCATATCGCAGAAAATAGAGTGGCTGATCCTTTCCCAGATACCGGGGTAAGTCATGGAGAGATATTGTGTGAATCGCAAACAGGGGAGGACGTGCACCTTGCGTTTGAATAGGAACAAGAGAATAACTCGAAGATTGTTGGTTGCCAGACGATATTGTTATTCCCAGTTCTTTAATTGTTGGAGATTGGTAAAGTGCACCTAAAGGGATGTCAAAATTGAACTGCTTGCTAATTTCAATAGTCATTTTAACCGCTAGCAAGGAATGTCCACCCAACTCGAAGAAATTGTCGTGAATGGCGATATTCTTCACACCCAGTAAATTTTTCCAGATAACGATCAGCTTACGTTCGATCTCATTGCATGGAGCGGAGCATTCTTTTGATGCTTCTTCTGCCAAAGGCAGTGGCAGGGCTTTACGGTTTAGCTTGCCATTAGGCGTGAGCGGCAGGGCATTGAGGAGCACATAGGCCGAAGGTACCATGAACTCCGGCAATTTTAGCTTAAGAAAGTCCCGTATTTCAGTTGGGGTGATCATGGCATTGTTTCGGGAAACCACATAAGCCACAAGCCGTTTGTCAGCTGGAACGGCCTCATACACGTCCACCACTACCTCACGTAGTTGCGGATGTTGGAGCAATGCCGCCTCAATATCATTCAACTCGATGCGGAAGCCCCGGATCTTTACTTGAGAGTCGTTGCGGAATAAAAATTCAATGGTGCCATCGGTCAACCATCGAGCCAGGTCGCCTGTCTTGTACATATGCGCGCTGGTCTCAGGAACAAATGGGTCAAGTACAAAGCGTTCCGCTGTCAACTCCGGACGATTCAGATAGCCACGACCAACCGCCACTCCGCCGATATAAATTTCGCCTGTGACTCCAATTGGCACCGGTTGCTGATAGGGATCCAAGATATAAATTCGGACATTCCAAATTGGTCTACCAATTGGCACAGATCGATTAAGGTATTGCTCAAGATCAGCGGACATACGGAAAGACGTAGCTATAGCTGTGCACTCAGTTGGTCCATAGTTGTTGAAAAACTCGGGTCGTGGTTCCGGCATTTCCAGCAGCTTGGATGGTTGCATCGGTTCACCACCCAGAAAAACTCGTCGTAGATTACTGAGTTCCCCGTTAGTATTGGCATCGATCAGCGTATAAAATCCGCTCGGAGTTATGGTCATCATGCTAATACGTTCTTGTAGCACCAGTTTTACGATTGCCTGTGGATCAAATGGTTCACTCGCTAAAACCAGCCTGGCACCTACGAGTAAAGGGCCGTAAATGACTTTTTGAGTAACATCAAAGGCCATAGACGTCACGACCAAAACCGTATCATCGCAAGTAAGATTTGTCGACTCTCTGATATACCAAGGAAGTAGGTTCTGTAGGCCTCGATGCAAAATTTCTGCTCCCTTTGGCTTTCCGGTGGAGCCGGATGTGTAGATAACATAAGCCAGATTTTCAGGCTTCAGTCCCACACTTTCGTGATCAGGGTTAGTATCAGGGAAGATTGCCCATGCTGGAAACTTGGTCGATAAATCAATCAAACGTGGGCATTTCGACATATCAGCGAACAGCGCTTCATACTGATCATTGGTCAGCAACGCTAACGGGGCGCTGTCTTCAAGCATAAATTCCAGCAATTCCTTCGGATAACAAGGATCAAGAGGTACATAAGCGCCACCTGCCTTAAGAATACTGAGCCAACCGATCACTTGGTCAATGGATCGCTCAAGACAGATCCCGACCAGCGCTTCCGGCTCAACGCCGATATGGCGCAGATAGTGAGCAAGTTGGTTGGCGCGAGCGTTGAGCTCGCCATAGGTCAGCTGTTGATTTTTATAAACTACAGCCACTGCATGGGGCGTGCGCTCAACCTGTTCTTCGAACAATTGATGAATGAAGTTGGTGCCGGAGACTTCTATGGCCGTATTATTCCATTCCACTAGCAATTGTCGGCGCTCAGTTTCAGTCAGCATGGGCAACTTCGACAGATGCGCCTCCGGATGAGCAATTATGCCTTCGAGAAGAGTCTGAAAATGGCCGATTAAGCGTCTTATGGTAGAGGCTTCAAACAAATCAGTGGCGTATTCGGCTATTCCATCTATGCTATGCGGGGTTTCCGACAGTTTTAGTATGAGGTCGAATTTGACAGCTTCGGTATCGACCTGTAGACATTCCGAGATAATTTCATTTAACTGCGGCTCGTCCTGAAACACGAACATAACCTGAAAAAGCGGATCGCGTTTTAGATCGAGCGTATCAGCCAATTTTTTAAAAGGCATATCTTGGTTGGCGTATGCCTCAAGTATAACTTCACACACTTGCGACAATAGTTCACGGAAACTCGGATTGCCTGAAATATTCGTACGCAACGCCAAGATGTTGATGAAATAACCGGTCAAGTTTTCGAGTTCTAAACGGCTATCCGCTGCTACCGGCGTACACATCACAATGTCGTCCTGACTGCTGTAGCGGTGTAATATAATTTGAAAAGCTGCGGCCATTGTCATAAACAATGTCACGCCTTCCCGCTTGCTCAGGATTTTCAGTCCCTCGGCTACGCTGGGCGGCAGGCTGAATAATTGACGTTTCATTCCAAATGACGGTACCTGAGGGCGAGGCTTATCCGTCGGCAAATGCAGAGTTGGCGCATCTGCTAACTGTCTCTTCCAATAAGTCAGTAGTCGTTCTCGTTCTAAAGCGATATCCTCAGCTTGGCTATACAGTTTTGGTAGAGGTTGTCCCATACTAAACATCCCATATAGCGCCAATAGGTCGCGTGCAAATTCATCCATCCAGCCTTTATCAGAGATGACATGGTGGAACTCCAGCAACAAAACCTGTTTTTCCCCTTTTAAGCGAATTAGCTTTACTCGTATAACAGGGCCTTTATCCAAATCAAAGGGCGCAGCTATCTCAGTTTGAATCCGTCGATTAATTTCGCATTCAGGGTGGTCAACCACTGTTAAATGAATCGGGAGGAGAGGGTGCTCCGATATTGGCAGGCCATTCAGTTCGATGAAAGTAGGTCGTAGCATTTCATCGCGACGAATTAGTTCGTGGAGGCTAGCCTTCAAAATTGAGATGTCAATAGAGCCGATAAACCACAGTAATAAATGATGTGAATGAAAATTGAAAGAAGTGGGTGTATCGTCATTGCTATTGTTGAACTGTTTTTTCATTGTCTCACCTGATCAGCAATATACTTCAACCAAGCCCAAGCATTAAGTCGTTGGACAGCGTAAATTGAACTCTATCCATTGCCTGAAAAAAGGGGGGAGTGTCATACAAGCGTTTGTAGGATAGAGCGCCCAACTTTTTCAATCAATAAGCACTTTTGCCGATCAAAAGAACCGGCTGTTGAGCTGAGTGCCTTACCAAACCAAAAACTTGGGTATTTCATTCAATTAATTTTTAAATATTAAAGAGGGTTGTGTCATGTTGATGAATCGCATTCAGTCCCAACCGGGCTTTTAATAAGTTATGGATATGAATAATTACTAAAAATTTAAATTTATTAATGAATCTATATAAAAATTAATATTATTTGATAACCCTGATCCATGCATTGGGAAAATAATATCAATCTCATTTTCTTTTATTTTATTTAAAGCATTAATTAGATGACTATGCGAAGGTAAGTAGTTATCTTTTTTTATAGAATTAACTATTCCAGCAATGCAATTGTTCGTATTTATGCCAGTAAACTCGCCGCCTTGTATGAATAGATCAGAAGAAAATAATATTTTTTGTTCGATCCAGTAAACAACTAAGCTATCCCATTGATGAACATGTTGTGTATGCATAAACTTTAAAGAGCATCCTTCAAAGACAGATATAATATCACTGTCTTTTACGGGTTTTGCTTTTGTATTAAAAATATCATTTAAACCAAACGTACAAATAGGATGAGCATATATATTTAGTTTTTTTTGTGATATTTTTAATATTTCAGGCAAGGCACCCATTTCATCCGCTTCGAAGTGCGGTACTATAATATTTTGTATATTTTCAGGAAATAGTCCAATAGATTTCATATTGTTATATAACTCATCAAAATCCTTTCTAAATCCGGTTTCTATTATGGTTATAATGTTATCTTTTGAAACTAATATAAATTGGTTAAATGATAGTCCCAATTTATCAATATAAACAGAATTGACATAAAGGTTTTCTTTTATAGTATGTATTTTTGATAGCATAATATGATGATATTTAGAGCATGTATTTCGTTGAGTTTGAAAGCGATAGTATCAAAGGTTTAGCAAAAGATAAAATAGAATTTTTATCCCTAATCCTATTGATTATATAGACTTCTTGCGTTCCATAAATTTTATTAAAAAATCTTCTCCTTTTTTTTCGAATACCTGTAAGTATTTCTCTATAAAACTATTGTCGGACATCAAGAAAGCAATATCGGTTATTGCCATATTCCTAATAGCTAATAAACTTATAGGGCTATCAAGAGGAAAAAATTTATCATTCCACAGGCCTTTTTCTTTACATCCTGGATAGAATTGTCCAATCATTAAGCTTTCTTGCACAAATACCGGTTTTAATTCATTTTGGATTATTTCGATCTTATTATATTCGCTTTTATCGATATAAGGATAAGCATTTATTATTACTTTATAGCTTTCATTATTAATTTTTAGTTCTTTAAATAGCCTAATTTGATTAGTTATTTTTTTTATCTCATTTTCCTGATTTAAATAAAAAGACTTTTCCAATGAGAAGTAGATGCTGTCTTTATCGATGGCATCTCTAGTAAATGGGCAAACATTCCCTGTCCGTCCTAATGATGGATGTGGGTTACATAAGAACTCATTTATCCAGTTTTTTATACTGTCTAGTTCTTCTGCATTATTATTTTTCCATGACAGTAATTCTGTTTGTATCATATTAGCTCTCGAAAATATTTATTAAATTGAAAACAAATACTAAGCTTTCGGAAAAGATTACTTCCTTGCGTATTGATAACCAACGAACTTCATATGAATTACTTAATGAGGAAATTTAAAATATTTTTATCGACAGTTAATGTTTTTATAAATTCAAAAAATTCAAGGTAAATCTTTAATCTGTTCTGAGAGATCGCCCAATGTGGTCTTAACCATAATTTAGTTAGTGGCTGATAATATAAACTAGAGTGTGATAAATTTTCTATTGGTATGAATACTGATATAAGCCAAGCAACACCGATTCATCCTGCAATCGCTTTCGCTACGATGTAGAAATTGCAGGGGTACTGAAATACCAATACAGAAGAAATGTTATGTTTAACATGCTGAAAAATCAGTTAACCACATAGGCCGTGTCAAAAAGCATAAACAAGATAGCCAGCGCTGGCATTTACT
Source organism: Methylobacter sp. (assembly GCF_036845245.1). Taxonomy (NCBI): domain Bacteria; kingdom Pseudomonadati; phylum Pseudomonadota; class Gammaproteobacteria; order Methylococcales; family Methylococcaceae; genus Methylobacter; species Methylobacter sp. The sequence goes on along the minus strand of NZ_DAIUEH010000004.1, from coordinate 145,115 downwards.
CCATTTATTTATCAAGCATGGTAAAATTCCAACTTAGCACCCCTTCGGAGTGATTAAGGCAATTGGTCGCTTTAGGCTTTTATACCGCCTAAGCCCAGAGTTGACAGCGGATGTTCACTTGGAAGATATCATTTGTATTAACAGGCAAAATCAGGCTGATTAAAGAAGCTGTCAATGCTTCAGTCTATTTGCTGGGATATTTACTTGAAATATAGCGCCAGAAGCGATGATTGGACTCTAAGCACCTTTGAAAATGTTAAACGAATATTGACTGATAATTCCTGTTACGACCCGATGATGCCGGAAAATTGATGTGGGTCAACTAGCGGGACGCTTTCTCAAGCAGGCTTTTTATAAAATTTATCCTCAAATTCCAGTCGAAATCGATAGCCTAATTTTGATGATATGCGTCTAACATCAAAAAAGGTGGTTTTAAAGAAGAGATTCCCTGATGAATGGATAAACAACATCAGCATGTTTTATAGTCTTAGAAAAAAGTTGGCGATAACAGTTATGATGACTCATTATCGTGGGTGCGGCCATTACCTGGCCAATTTACGTATTCGATGTAAACCCAGGCGGAACTTTATCTAACTTCTGGATGAAGTAGGCGGTTATAGGTAAAAATCCAAGAAATTTATTGAAGAAGCAGATATAAGATAGTAATCAAAATAACAATATCAAACTGAACCATATGTTGTTATTAAAAACCAATAGTCATGAAAAAAACGCATGAAGCAATATTTAGACTTACTCAATAAAATTATCAGCGAAGGAAATCCAAAAGGCGATAGAACAGGTAGCGGCACCCTATCCATTTTCGGCCATCAGATGCGTTTTCCGCTGGCGGAAGGCTTTCCGCTGGTAACGACAAAAAAGATACATTTAAAATCAATTATATATGAATTAATTTGGTTTTTAAAAGGCGAGACAAACCTGAGTTTTCTGCAGCAGCATAATGTCAATATCTGGAATGAATGGGCGGATCAAAACGGCGAGTTGGGTCCTGTGTACGGCCATCAATGGCGCTCATGGCCGACGCCAGACGGTCGGCATATTGACCAGATTCAGCAAGTTATTGAACAATTAAAAAACACTCCCAACAGCCGCCGGATTATCGTGTCCGCCTGGAATGTCGCTGATTTGCCTGATGAAAGTATCAGCCCGCAACAGAATGTCGCGTTAGGCAAAATGGCTTTAGCTCCCTGTCATGCGTTTTTCCAGTTTTATGTGGCCGATGGCAAGCTGTCTTGTCAGCTCTACCAGCGCAGTTGCGACACGTTTTTAGGGGTGCCGTTCAATATAGCCAGTTATGCCTTGTTGACGCATATGGTCGCCCAGCAGTGCGATTTGGAAGTCGGCGATTTTATCTGGACCGGCGGCGACGTACATCTTTACCTGAATCATCAGCAACAGGCTAACCTACAGTTAACCCGCAAGCCTTACGCACTGCCGACATTAAAGATAAAGCGCAGGCCGGAATCGATATTCGATTATCAATATGAAGATTTTGAAGTTATCGATTATCAGTCATACGAACATATCAAGGCGCCGATTTCCATTTAACGGTCATGACCGACTCTGAATTTTAAGCAAAAAATAACCATTACTCATGAATATACAATACAAAGCACATCCTTGGCATGGCATTAGTCCGGGCAACCATACGCCGGACGTCGTCACGGCTTTCATTGAAATTGTCCCGTCTGATACCGTTAAATATGAAATCGACAAAGAAACCGGGTATCTTAAAATCGATCGTCCGCAAAAATTTTCCAACACGGTTCCTACGCTTTACGGTTTTATTCCGCGAACTTTCTGTGCGGATAGGGTTGCCGAATATGCTGCATTAAAATCCGGCAAACCGGTTGCCAAAGGTGATGGCGATCCGTTGGATATTTGTGTTTTGAGTGAGCGCAGTGTGACCCATGGCGATATTCTGTTACAGGCGATACCTATCGGCGGTTTTCGTTTGCTGGATGGAGGCGATGCCGACGACAAGATTATTGCGGTAATGAAAGGCGACGAGTTTTACCGGCAGTGGACTGATGTATCAGACTGCCCAGAGTCTTATATCAACCGGCTGAAACATTATTTTTTGACTTATAAACAGTTGCCGAGCGAAAAAAGCTCCTGCGAAATAACCAATGTTTATGGGCGGGAAGAAGCGCACGAAGTCATCAGGCGAGCCATGGACGATTATCAAAATCATTTTATTGCTGAATAAGGCGATTCCAGCAAGCAGGGGCAATCCAAGGGATTGCCCTTAGTCAGAGTCTGATCAAGTTTAATTAAAGATGTTCACCGGCAACATCTGCAACGATAAAATCCCTTATTTCCTGCTTATCGTCAAAATTCCCATAGGCCAGCAGCAGTTTGACATAGGCGGCTTCAATCGACATATTCCAGATGACTTCGGCGCCTTGTTCGATTAAGGCCTGGGTGCTTTGATAGGCATCGGTTGATTTAATTGCCGGAGCCAGATAGACAGTGATGCCTTGATTTTCGCAACGTTTTATAAATTCAACTAACGAATAGTTTTCTCCCCATTGCGGCGATGCGCACGCAGTGCCTGAGTGGTATAAGTCATGCATAACGGCATCGACATCGTTCAGGTTAAACCGGCTGTAATCGAGTCCAGGATAGGGTTTGATCATTAAAATGCGTTCGGAAAAATCGGCTTTTAACAGGATATTTTTAGTCGGCGTTTGCGATGCAGGTGGATTCAATAATGAAAACTGCCGGTTTTCAAATTGCATGTAACTCTTGCCCTGAACACTGAAAAAATCGCCGCTTAGTTGTAAAGAACAAGCCAGGCGAGTGCCTTGATGCAGTTGAGTCGTTTGCTGTTGGTTTCGATAGGGTGCAAAAACGCCGGCCTTATTGATTTGCAGGACAAATTCAACGGCGCAGATAAAATTTTCCAGCCCGTTGGCTTGAGGATGTTCCAGCGGATAATCGCTGGAAACCAGCAGCATCGGAACTTTGGCGGCATTAAAGTAAAAGCTCAACGCGCAAGCGGTATAAGCCAGGGTATCGGTGCCATGCGTAATGATGATGCCGTCATATTGATCGGGCCGGGCGGCTTCTATCGCATCTATCAAGATTTTCCAGGCATCGGGTGCAAGGTTCTCGCTTAAAATCTGTAGCGGCTGGATTGTGTCAAAATGGATTTGCTGGTGGTTTTCGTAATGCTGCTGAAACAGCCGGATCAATTTGAACGATGTGTTGCCTTCGGTATTGATAGTGCCGTCAGTTGCAATAGAGCCGATAGTGCCGCCGGTAAATACAACCAGTATATTTTTCATAGTATGATGGTGAAGTAAAAAATTACTTCAAGAATACTGCATTAAAATGAAAATATCACTTATCGTCGCGATGGCGAGCAACCGGGCTATCGGCCTGAATAATCAAATGCCGTGGCATTTATCCGCCGACCTGAAAAAATTTAAAAAAATCACCATGGGAGCACCCATTTTGATGGGCAGGAAAACCTACGAGTCGATAGGCAGGCCGTTGCCTGGGCGCACCAATATCATCATCAGCAGGAATCCCTCATACAGCCAACCGGGTTGTCTGGTTTTTAACGATATTGAAAAGGCGCTGGAGAGATGCCGTGATGCCGATGAAATTTTCGTTATCGGCGGCTCGGATTTTTATAAGTCGATGTTGCCTGTCGCCGATACGCTCTATCTGACGCAAATACACCGGGAATTTCCCGGCGATACGTTTTTTCCCGAGATTGATGCAGACCAGTGGATTGAGGTGGAACGGGAAGATATTCAGGATGATCCTGATGTTGCATTCAGCTACAGTTTTTTGAAGTTGGAAAAACGAAGACTTTGATTAAATTATCACCACGAAGGCACGAAAGGCACGAAGTTTTTATTTTTTCGTGCCTTGTGGTGAAAAAAGATTTTTAGGCGTAGACGCTTTAACAGGCCACGGTCAGGTTATTTTTCCGCGGCTTTTTAGCTTCAGGGCAATCGATGCTGAAGCGTTCCACCGGTTCGCCGAGTTTTAATGCAGTCAATTGGCCGCCCCAAAGACAGCCGGTATCAATCGCGTAACAGTTAGGTCCCTCGTAATACCCCAATGAGGACCAGTGGCCGAAGATAATGCGCATATTTGCGCTTTTACGTTTAGGCACATCAAACCACGGAATAAGGCTTTTGGGCTGGGAACCTGGAGGGCCGCTATTAACAAAATCCAGGCGGCCGTTAACATCGCAATAACGCATTCGGGTAAAGCAATTGATGATAAAACGCAGCTTCTCGACGCCTTTCAAGTTTGACGACCAGATATTGGGTTTGTTGCCGTACATTTGCTTTAAAAACGCCTGGTAATCGGAACCTTGTAAAGCCTGCTCCGCTAATAAAGCCATTTTTTGAGTTCTTTTAAAATCCCATTGCGGCGGAACACCGGCATGGACCAGACAGAAGTCATCGTTAAAATGAAATAGCGGCCGATGCCTTAGCCAATCGATTAACTCATCCCTATCCGGCGCTTCAAGTATCGGCAGCAGCGAGTCTTTTTTATTGGCTATTTTGGGTGCCTGGGATGCAGCCAATAGATGCAGATCATGGTTGCCCAGCACCGTAATTGCAGAGTCTCCCAGCGCTTTGACGAAGCGGAGGGTTTCTAAAGATTTGGGGCCGCGATTGACCAGATCGCCGGCAAACCACAATTGATCGGACTGTTCATTAAAAGAGATGGCATCGAGGAGTCTTAATAATTCATCAAAACAGCCTTGAATATCACCGATAGCATAAATAGACATCTCTAATGTAAGGTTCGTGGGATTGATAATGTAAACTTGGGAACGTCCGCGCGGAAATGGTCACCCTCGTCCGAATGCATCGTATAGTCGCCCTGCATGGTCCCGACAGGGGTCGCTATCATTGCCCCGCTGGTATAACGAAAAGACTCGCCGGGTTTAAGATAAGGATGTTCGCCTATGACGCCATCGCCCCTGACTTCCTGCACCTTGCCGTTAGAATCGGTAATCAGCCAATGACGCTGGAGCAGCTTTGCCGGTATTTCGCCGATATTGGTGATAGTAATGGTGTAGGCAAAGACATAGCGATCTTCATCAGGGGAAGATTGCGCTTCTATGAAATGAGGAGTGGCCTCAACTAATATTTTGTTTTTTTCGTTCATTATTGGATCATATAGGTAATATGTTGAATATTTCATCGTAACTTTTCATTAAACGCAAGTAACTATTCAGTATGAAATACAAAGACGGCTTTTTAATCCTGTTATTGGCCTTGTCCCAAACGGCTCAAGCAGAAGACGGCAAAGATTTATTTGCGGCGGCGATGATGGGCAAACTTGAAAGAACAGAGGCTTTGCTGGCGCAAGGAATTGATGTTAACGGTAAAACAGCCAGCGGCCGCACCGCGTTGATGGCTGCGAGTTTTAACGGTAATGAACAGATTGTTAAATCCTTGTTGGCATACGGAGCCGATGTCAGCATTGCCGATAATTCAGGAACGACAGCATTAATGGATGCGGTGGTTTTCGGCAATGAAGATATCGTAAACTCACTGATTGCAGCCGGGGCCGATGTCAATGCGCTGGATAAACAGAAGGTGACTGTCATGGGCAGAGCCAAAAAAATCGCCCACGAAAAAATTATTAAAATTCTCGAAAAAGCCGGGGCGAAAGACGAAACAAAAGACGAAACAAAAGACGAAACAAAAGACGAAACAAAAGACCCAGCAAAAGACGAGGCGCAAGTGCCGATAGAAGATGCGAAAGCCAAAGACGGAGCCGGCGGCAAACCGGCAGATAAAAAATAACTCAACTCAGGACAAAACATTGCATATTCACATCTTAGGTATTTGCGGAACATTCATGGGCGGACTTGCCGTGATTGCACGGCAGCTAGGGCATCAGGTTAGCGGTTCCGATCAAAATGTTTATCCGCCGATGAGCACGCAACTCGAACAGCAAAGCATCATGTTGATGGAAGGCTATCGGGCCGAAAATCTGGATGCTAAACCCGACCTGGTGATCATCGGCAACGCCTTGTCGCGAGGCAATCCTGAAGTCGAAGCGGTGCTTAATAGGGGATTAAGATACGTATCGGGCCCGCAATGGCTGGCAGAGCATGTGTTACAGGATAAATGGGTGTTGGGTGTTGCCGGAACTCACGGCAAAACCACCACGACCAGCATGCTGAGCTGGATATTGGAATATCAGGGATTTCAACCGGGATTTTTAATCGGCGGCATCCCGTTAAATTTCGGCATTTCGGCGCGGTTGGGCGAATCCGGTTTTTTTGTGATCGAGGCCGATGAATACGATTCCGCGTTTTTCGACAAGCGATCAAAGTTTGTCCATTACCGGCCCCGTACTGCAATCCTTAATAACCTGGAATACGACCATGCCGATATTTTCCCGGACCTGGATGCAATCAAAAAACAATTTCACCATCTGGTCAGGACGGTACCCGGCGAAGGCCTGATCATCAGCCCCGAATGCGACGGCAATATTAATGATGTGTTGGCGATGGGCTGCTGGACGCCGGTCGCAAAAACCTCAATTGATGCCGATGCTCAATGGAATGCCCAGCTGATCAATAGCGACGGCAGTCAATTCAACGTCATGCTGGACAATCAAGCCCAAGGCTGCGTCGAGTGGTCGCTAACCGGCGAACATAATGTCTATAACGCGCTGTCTGCGATAGTTGCCGCAAAGCATGTCGGCATCTTACCCAAGGATGCAATAGCTGCGCTGGGGCAGTTTAAGAACGTCAAGCGCCGTATGGAAGTGATTGCCAACATTAACGGCGTGACTATCTACGATGACTTTGCTCATCATCCGACCGCGATACAAACGACGCTGGACGGCTTGCGCAAACAGGTGGGACAAGAGCGTATCATTGCGATAGTCGAGCCGCGCTCAAATACCATGCGTCTGGGCGTGCATACCCAAACCTTGGCGGAATCGTTGGGCAATGCCGATCTGGCTATTATCTACCAGCCGGAAGCGATGGGGTGGGACTTGGGTGAGCTGAAAAAATACGCCGGTAATATCGAAATCCGTTCATCACTGGATGACATCATCAATAAGCTTAAATTTGAAGCGCGCTACGGCGGGCATTTCGTGTTGATGAGCAACGGCAGCTTCGGCGGCATTTATCAGCGCTTGCAGGATGAGTTAACTTTTAAACATTAAAAAATTCACCACGAAGACACGAAGGACACGAAGTTTTTATTTTGGTTTTCTTCGTGCTCTTCGTGTCTTCGTGGTGAAACATAATTTACCCAAACAAAAAGCATGCAAATACAACAAGCCCTACAAGCCCTGCTGAACAAACAAGATCTCAGTTCCGATCAAATGCGCGAAGTCATGCGGCTGATCATGAGCGGCAACGCTACCGATGCACAAATCGGCGGCTTTTTAATCGCCCTGCGCTGCAAAGGCGAAACTATCGACGAAATCGCCGCCGCCGCGGAGGTGATGCGCGAACTGGCCGCCAAAGTAGAGATAACAGGCGACCATGTCATAGACACCTGCGGCACCGGCGGCGATGGCGCGAACACCTTTAATATTTCCACTACCTGCGCCTTTGTCGTCGCCGCAGCGGGCGGGCAGGTTGCCAAACACGGGAACCGCTCCGTTTCGAGCAGTTGCGGCAGCGCCGACTTGCTGGAAGCTGCCGGGGTAAACCTGGATTTAACCGCCGAGCAAGTCGCGCATTGCGTCAATGAAATTGGTGTCGGGTTTTTATTTGCGCCCAAACATCACGGCGCAATGAAATATACCAGCAATGCCCGTAAAGAAATGGGTGTAAGAACCCTGTTCAATCTGTTGGGACCCTTATCCAATCCCGCCGGAGCGCCGAACCAGTTGATCGGCGTATTTGCCAAAGAATGGGTGGAGCCGCTGGCGCAGGCGTTAAAAAAACTCGGCAGCAAGCATGTGCTGGTGGTTAATGCCGACGACGGACTTGATGAAATCAGTATTGCATCGCCCTCGACCATTGCCGAACTGAAAAACGGCAAAGTCACAACCTATGCGATTACTCCGGAACAATTCGGCTTTAAACGCGCCAGTCTGGCTGAATTAGCCATCGATGGTGCAGCTTCAAGCCTGGTGATGGTAAAATCGGTGCTGGACAATAAAGCCGGAGCGGCCAGGGACATCGTGGCGCTCAATGCAGGCGCGGCAATATACGCGGCCGATATCACCGATTCTTTAAGCGCGGGCATAGAAAAAGCCCAAGAACTTATCGCCAGTGGCGCGGCAAAAGCTAAATTCGAAGCGTTGATCGCTTATTCAAAAACTTCATAAAACGACCAGAGACCATGACCGATACGCCTGACATCTTAAAAAAAATCCTCGATAAAAAAGCCGAAGAGGTTGCCCGACGCAGACTGGGCATGACCATCGCCAATCTGGAAGAAATTGCCGGCGGCGTAGAAGGCCCGCGCGGATTTTATAACGCCCTGCAAAGCAAAGTATTGGCAAAAAAACCGGCGATTATCGCGGAAATCAAAAAAGCCTCGCCCAGCAAAGGCGTGATCCGGGAAGATTTCCAGCCTATCGCCATCGGTCAGGATTACGCAATGAACGGCGCAGCCTGCTTGTCGGTATTAACCGATAAAGAGTTTTTCCAGGGTTCGGAAGTTTATCTGCAAATGGTCAGGGAACGCTGCCCGCTGCCGGTGCTCAGAAAAGATTTTATGATCGATCCCTATCAAATCTACGAAGCCCGCGCTTTGGGTGCCGATTGCATATTACTGATCGTTGCCGCGTTGGAAGACGCTCAAATGCATGAGCTGTCGGATACCGCAACCAAACTGGGCATGGATGTATTGGTGGAAGTGCATAATGCGGAAGAACTGCAACGGGCATTAACGCTCGATACCAAACTGATCGGCATCAACAACCGCAACCTGCGCACCTTTGAAACCTCATTGCAGACGACATTGGAATTAAAAGCCAATATCCCTGCCGACCGGTTAATCATTACCGAAAGCGGCATTCATACGCATGAAGACGTACAGTTGATGCTGGATAATGATATCTATACCTTCCTGGTGGGTGAAGCGTTTATGCGGGCCGAAAGTCCCGGGCAAAAGATGAAAGAGTTGTTTGCCTTGTAGGATAAGGCTCTCGTTAGCCGGAAGCTTTAACTTAGTTGCTTTCCGGTACCTAACGAGTATGGTTACATACTGCGTATCTTTTGTAGACTTAAAACTGTCACGAAACGGGTAAGCGCCAAGCAATAAACCGACATGCATTTAATTTTGCAACACGCTATATAACCAATGCGAATTTCTTGCTTGGAACTTAACACTTATACGCCAGTACTTGGAAAATCAATGCTACAAGCTCACGCGAGTTGTAAGAATCGAAGCAAGCGTTGTCAATACTTCAAATATACAACGCTATGCCCAAGCCGCTTCGGCCATTATTTGGAAGAGCTTGGGACTATGAATGAACGTTTTAGCCGTTATTAAACACATGCCCCAGCGCTTGGCGTTCAAAACGATTGTTTGTTTGATCGCCTGCCTGATGGCATGGCCGTGCGTTTGTACTGCCGATGTGCGTGAGCTTGCCGGCAGCTGGTACCAGGCGCCGGAGAGCTGGGCTTATCAGGGACAGACCGATCTTGCGGCTGCGGGACTGAAGCCGGTAGTTAACGTAACGCTGACCGGCGGTCATTTCTGGCAACAGGTGGACTTCGACATCAACACTGCCGGCCGCCATGTGCTGGATTTTAAGAACACCGGTATCATCGGGCAGTTCCGCCATATCATTTTCGATCAACGGGGGCACCCGGTTGCCGATATGCAAGGAGGCATTGAAAGCAGCGAAGTTAATCCTTTTTTCCTGCGCCATGGCCGCGAGGTTGATCTTCCGGTCGGACATTATCGCCTGCTGACCGAACTGCGTTCTCCCTTTTTCCTGGCCGATCCACAACCTTACCTGAATACGCTGGACACTTACCGGCAAGCGATTAAGCCCGGGAATGCCCTGACACTGCTTTGTCTGGGGATATTTTTGGGCTTGATGATCTATTATGCGGCGTTGGCGACTGTACGTCGGGATCTTTCCGCGGCAATGTATTCGACCTTCATTTTAGGCAATCTGCTGTTCAACGGCACGGCTCTGCTGGTGTTTTCGGAACTGTTCGGCATGCATAGGATCTATCTGGCCAGCATTCCTATCTTGTTTTCCAATTGCGCCTATATCCTGTTTGTGATGGCCTTGCTGCAAATCCGGCGTGACGCTTATCCGCGGTTGTATACAACAGGTGCAGTGCTATTGTCTGTGTTGGCCGGGCTGATAGTATTGGCGATGATCATGCCGCACTGGTCGCTGGAAATCGACCGTTACGGTGTTGGCCTGTTCCTGATTTACGGGCTGGTTACCGGTATTGTGCGCTCGCTTGAGGGCAGCGTTATCGCGCGGCTTTATCTGTGCGCCATCGGTGCTTTTTTTGTACTGGGGATCACCACGATCTCGGTCAACAGTCTGAGCTTCTATACCCTGTATGTCGAGCATATGGGCCTGTTTTCAGTATCGGTAGAAGTCATGCTGCTCGCGCTGGTGCTGTCTTATCAGTTTGCCCAGCTTTATCGGGAAAAGGAATATGCCCTCGAATGCATGGAGCACAGCACTCGCATTTCCCGCACCGATGCCTTGACCGGCCTGCCCAACCGTGTGGCGCTGGATGTAGCCTTGGAAACCTTGCCTGAGCATGGCAGCCTGACGTTTATCGATATAGACGGCCTCAAGTATTATAACGACCGCTTCGGGCATGAACGCGGCGACCAATTGCTGTGTGTGTTCGCCCGGCACCTGAGCGGGCGTTTGGGCATTAGCGCACAGGCGCACCGTCTGGGTGGCGACGAGTTCGCCGTTACTTGCGAGCAAGAGGATGTGTCGTGGGTCGAAAGGATGTTGATGCAGGCACTTGATGATATGCGAGCCGACGGGTTTGAGTTTGCCGGCGCCAGTTCCGGCTCGGCGCATGTGCATGAAACCCCGAACAAAGAAGAACTTAAGCACATGGCTGATTGCCGAATGTATAAAAATAAGCGTCTTCGCAAGCGGAGCCGCCATGAAGATCAGGAAAGTCAGTTTTAATATTAACCAGCAAGGAGAAGAGTGATGAAACGTGTCTGTGGTTTGGTCTGGCCGATCGTGTTGTCGATCCTATTACCGTTAGTGGCGGCGTGGTTTGCCTATCCCGAAACTCATTTGCCGCCCGGCTTCGGCGTATTTCCGCCGCTATTTGTGGAAGATGCTCCGGGTTTCAATTGGGTAATTTTTATTGCGCTGGCGCTGGTGGAAGCTTTCATCGTCATCTTTCTGGTATTTCCGCAATGGTTCGGCTTTACTATCCCGACCCCGCCGCCGAAGCCTGTCCCGGCGCAATTTCCGGTATGGTTCTGGCTGGGTGCGGCGCTGACGCTGTTTTTCTGGTGGCTGATGTGGACGCGGGTGACACCGTTCGGCGATCTGGTGTATTACGCGTTTACGCCTTTGTGGTGGGGTTTTATCCTGGTGCTGGACGGGCTGTCATATCATCGAAGCGGAGGATATTCGCTGCTGGCGGCGCGCCCCCAAACCCTGCTCATCAGTGCCGCGGTTTCGCTGGTCGGTTGGTTCTATTTTGAATATTTCGATTATTTCGCACTGGGCGACTGGTACTACCCTAACAGCACGATGCCGGAACTCAGCCATACCACTGTCGTGCTGCTGTATTTAACCGCCTATACTACGGTTTGGCCGGCCATTTTTGAATGGTATACCCTGCTTAACACTGTACCCGGTTTAGTCAACCGTTATAGTAACGGCCCCAAAGTCGTGTTGTCGGGCAGGCTGATGTGGAGCGGGTTTATCCTGATGTTTGCGCTGGTGTTCTTTCCCTACCCGCTGTTCTGGGTGATGTGGATCGGGCCGCTGGTGATTTTTTCGGGACAACTGCTCAGGAAGGGCATATGGAACCCGTTCACTGCAATGGCGGAAGGTAACTGGGGGCCTGTTTTACTGATAGCGCTCGGTACCTTGTTCAACGGGTTTTTCTGGGAATTGTGGAATTGGGGCAGCGCCCATCCGGCACAGCCGGTAACCAACCCGAATTACTGGGTGTACGATATTCCCTACGTCAATGTTATCCACATTTTCTCCGAAATGCCGCTGTTGGGGTATATGGGCTACATGCCTTTCGGCATTTTGGCTTGGGCGGTCTTCATTTGGCTTGGAGTATTATTCGGTTTTGACACAGAATTACTTAAAAGTGATCAAGACGAAGGGTGAACATTCCGCGCCCGGAGGGATACACAACAAAGACACCCTCCTGATTATTTTTGACTACCAGCGCCGGCTCAGCATTAAGTGCAGGAATAGCGCTTCGTTCCTTACCTCGGCATTGCCGAACAGCGGACTGGTATAGTTCACCTTGACCGGCAGCATGTATTCTAGGCCCCCGGTCAGCCGCCATTGCGGGCTGATTTGGCGCGCTATGCCCAGCGTGACATGGTGTTCCAGGATTCCCGCCAGCAACGGGGTGGAGTTCTGCGCTGGGATCGGGTTACGCCCATAGTTGTGTCCGGCGTAGAGCGTGGTGCGTTCATTCAAGGTGTAAGCCAGACCGGAAGCGAACACCCACTGGTTTTTCCAGTCGCCTGGCGTCACGATTTGATAGACTGCTGGGGCCGAGGAGTTGCCTGGATCGGTGGCGCGCAAGGTCGCGGACTTGACCGCGTCGGCCCAATTGATCCAGTTGAGCTTGAAAGATAACAGCCAGGTTTCGGCCGGTTTGAACGCTGCGCCTAACGCAACTTCGCGCGGCAGCGCCAAGCCAGTCAAGCTGGCATTGTTGTATTTGACCGTACCCAGTCCCATTGCTGAATAATCGGCATTCAGCTCGCCGTCGGTCAGCGGCAATTCGGTCTTTTCCGTATAAGTCGCCGCCACCGTCAGGGACGGATTGACGCGATACTGCACGCCCAGTTTGAACCCCACCTTGAGCGCGGAGGCATCTTTGAGCGAATACCCGGCAAACGGGACGGCGCCGACCGAGGTATTGGGAAAAAACTTCTGTGTTACGCTGGCATAAGTGATCGCCAGACTGGCGCCTACCGACCAGGCATCGTTTATCCGGCAGCCAATGCCGGGGCTTATTTTAGCCATACCGAACAGCGAACTCATGTCGTCGCGGTTGCCGAACGGGGTGTTGATGTTTTTAAACTCCCCGCCCGCGCCGCCTTGACTGAACAGCCCAATCCCGGCGGTGCACGGCACCGAATCGAGCGATGCGGCATAGCCGCCGCCGCCCAGAAAAGTGTATTTGTTGTCGGCGTGCTTATCGTTGCCGAAACTGTCCTGATGCGAAAGATCGAAAGTGCGTAGCCCGGAGCCAAAGCCGTCGAATGCCTGCCCTTTGATTTGCGTTAATCCTGCCGGATTAGTATTAAGTGCGCTGGTATCCCGAGCCACTGCAATATCGGCTCCTCCCATCAGTGTCGATTCTGTCCCGAAGCCGATCAGATTGATGCCGTTAGTGGCAATTGCGATCGGGCTGAACAGTGTAATAAGCAACGCCAAGCCGAAGCGGCCGTCGTGATTCCCTAAGATTAAGTGCATGATATTAGACAGTGGTATTTATTATTGTTGTCGGTGTAGTTTAAATTCTATTTTATTTCGATATTTAATTTATCCGAGTTAATGAATTGGGTTTACGAGTTGAATGTCAGGCCGAAAGTAAGAAGGTATAATGCGGACTATCACAACACAAAAGTTGCAAAAAGAAAGCGCTAAATTATTAAATGACCGAAACTAAACAATCAACCGGGCTATTGGGATTCATGTCCTCTTTTTCAGACTCGTTTGCCTCGTGTGGGTATTTATCGGCAAATCTTGCCTTTCAAAAAATATTTCCGGGTCATCGCCGGTGCATAAAAATCCTGACTGTCCGGTAAAGTTGTAGAACATGAATGCCGCAAATCCGATTGGTGTTTTCGATTCAGGCGTTGGCGGTTTATCGGTCCTGCACGAGATTCGCAGGGCTTTGCCGGGTGAAGATCTGTTGTATGTGGCGGACTCGGCCCATGCGCCGTATGGCGATAAATCCCGGCAATTCATTGAAGCCAGGTCCATTGCCATTACCGAGTTTTTGGTGAGCCGGAACGCCAAAGCGATAGTCGTCGCCTGCAACACGGCAACAGGCGCTGCGGTAACAACGTTGCGCTCAAAGTTCTCCATGCCGATTATTGCTATGGAGCCTGCCGTTAAACCGGCAGTGACGAACACAAAATCAGGCGTGATCGGCGTTCTGGCCACCAGCCGGACATTAGCCGGCGATAATTTTGTGAAGTTGTTTGCACGCTATGGCGAGCATGTCCAGATATTGGGGCAGGCATGTCCCGGATTGGTTGAACAAGTGGAAGCGGGCGATCTGTCAGGTGATAAAACCCGGCTATTGCTTGAGCGGTATGTGCTGCCATTGCTGGAACAGGGTGCAGACACGATAGTGCTTGGCTGTACGCATTATCCGTTCCTGGCGCCGTTGATACGGCAGATAACAGGACCCACGGTGGCGGTGATAGATTCTGCGGCCGCCGTTGCGCGGCAACTTCGCCGTCGGCTGGAAGTGGGGGATTTGTTGGCAGACGAAGACAGGGTGGGCGCGGAATCCTTTTGGACCAGTGGCAGATTGGCTAATGCGCAACCGCTGGTTGCTCAATTATGGCAAGCGGAGGTTAAGGTAAGTGCTCTGCCAAGCCAGTCCTTTGAATAAAGGCATTCTCATCATTAAGATATAAAAGCACGAAGAATAAACGTAACTCTCACCCCTTAGGTCAGTGGCTGTAAAACTTGTAGGAGCGGGCCATGCCCGCGAAAAATTTCAGTTGATGTCAAATGTCGCGGGCGTGGCCCGCTCCTACGAAGCTATTGTTATTAGCGATTACGAAAAAACATAATTTCGTGTCTTCGTGGTGACAGGCTTTAAGTTGCAAGGCTGATTTGATCAAAACTGTTTACTTGGTGGTGTTCGGCTTGCGGGTCAGGCGTACTGTCCCTGACCAGCCAGATGGTTTCAAAACCGGCGGCTTTGGCGGCATCCAGTTCTTCTTTAATATCCGATAAAAACAACAGTTGGTTTGCCGGTATCGCAAGCTGTCCGGCGATGTTGTCATAAGATTGTTTTTCTTTCTTGCCGCCGATATGGGTGTCGAAATAGCCGGAAAATAACGGCGTTAAATCGCCGTATTCGGTATGCGCGAACAACAGCTTTTGCGCGTAAACCGAGCCGGAAGAATAGATGTATAAGTCCAGTCCTTGGCTTTTCCATTCTTTGAGTTTTTCTGCGGCATCGGGATAAAGATGGCCGTTGAAATCCCCTTGCCGGTAACCGGCCTCCCAGATCAGGCCTTGCAAGGATTTTAACGGCGTGGCTTTTTTATCTTGGTCTATCCATTGGATTAATTGAGCGATGATTTGTTCAAGAGACAGTTCCGATCCGGTTTCTTTACAGACATCTTCCAGCAGCGGTTTTACTTGCGGCTCATCTGCATGGTCGCGGACGTAGTCGGCTATGTTTGCCCGTGCATAGGGAAACAGCACATCCTTGACGAACAGGATCGACGAGGTTGTGCCTTCAATATCGGTGACGATAGCTTTAATCATGATAGCCCGGCAACGTACTGATCAAGGGTAGGGAAAGATTTGGCAATGTCGCTGCCGGTAAAATCAGCCACCCAGCCATCCGGTGTAATAAAAAGGCGTATGCATTTAAGCAGTGGATTTTCGCCCATATCGAACCAGTGTGTCGTGTCGGCCGGTACGCTGATTAAATCGCCCTGCTCGCACAGCACGGCATAGACTTTATCGGCAACATGCAAATAAAACAGGCCGCGACCTTCGACAAAAAAGCGTACTTCAAAGTCGGCATGGATATGTTCAGCCAGAAATTTCTGCCGGATGGCATCTTTGTCAGGATGATCCGCATTTAAGCTGATCACGTCAACGGACTGAAAACCGTATTGCTGTTTCAGGCGGTCAATCGAATCGCTGTAGGCAGCCAGTACGGTATCCTGGCCGGCATCGGCGGCCAATTCGCAGTTGGCGGCCCAGCGTTCGAACTGTACACCGATGGCGTTCAGCTGATCCCGGATCGCGGAAAAATCGGTGGACATTTCGCCCAAATCAGGTTGGTTATCGGGGTAAACGGTTAATGCGCTCATAGTCTTTTGACTCCGTGTAATCGCAATTCACAATCAAATAAAAATTCCAGCGCCTCAAGATGACGCAGTGTTTCCTGTACTGAACCGCCCCAGGTATAAAGCCCGTGTCCGGCAATTATATAAGCATAAATAGCGCCGTGTTCATTCATGTATTGCTCCACTTGCTCGGCTAAGCGGGGAATATTTTGGTCGTTGGCAAAGATCGGTATTACCACCCGGCTTTCGTGGGTCTCAATGCCAGCCAAGGCTTTTAGCAGCTCATAATCTTCCAATACGATTTCGGATTTGAAAATCCGTGACGTCAGCGTGGCATTGATCGAATGCGGATGCAGCACCGACTGAACTTCCGGGAAGCGTTTATACAGCGAGGTATGCAGCACCGTTTCCGCCGACGGTTTTTTGCCGTCTAAAGAATTGGCATCGGCATCGATCAGCATGATGTCGTCCAGTTGCAAACGGCCTTTATGTTTACCGGACACGGTGATGGCGATGTTGCCGTCAGGCAGCCGCGCGGAAAAATTGCCGCTGGTTGCAGGTACCCAGCCTTTGCTGTCGATGAATCGACCGGCATCTATCAGCTGATTAGCCAGTATCAAAAAGTCTTCGGTATAAATCATGTCGGTAAATGATTGGGGTAGTTAAACGTTGTGGACGGGTTGCAAATCTCGTCCGGTTTGGAGCGACTTTGCTTAACCGGTTTAATTATTTGCCGCCTGCGGTTTTTTTATGCAGTAGATTATATTTAATATTTTTATTGATGATGGGATATTTTCCATTCCGCCGGGGCTTTCCATTGTTTTATCCAAGCGGCAAGCTTGGAGGCGGGCATCGGTTTGGCAATGCCGTAACCTTGTGCATGGTGGCAGCCCATTTGCAAAAGAGCGCTGCCGTGTTCGATCGATTCCACGCCCTCGGCGATGACTTGCCGCCTGAACGATTCGGCCAAACCGATGACACCTTGCACAATAGCCAAATCATCTTCATCTTCCAGCATATTGCGCACGAAAATTTGGTCGATTTTAAGGGTTTCCGCGGGCAGGTGTTTGAGATAGCTCAGCGATGAATAGCCGGTTCCGAAATCATCCAACGCAAACTGTACGCCCAATGTTTGACAGCCTTTAATAACCTGGGATATCAGCGACAAGTCGAGTAAGGCCTGGGTTTCCAGAATCTCCAGCTCAAAATGAGCCGGTTTGATGGAAGGATAGCGTTCAAATGCGTAATACAGTTGCAGGATAAAATCGTCCGTTTGCAGCGATCTGGCGGTGATATTGATGCTGATTTGGAGTTGCAACCCCAAACGCTGCCAATTTTCCATGTGCTGCAAGGCCTTGTCGATAACCCAGGCATCGAGCCGGGTGATAATGTCGTGATTTTCAAGCAGCGGCAGAAAGTCGCAGGGCATGACCAAGCCGCGTTCAGGATGCCGCCAGCGTATCAACGCTTCGGCTCCGAACACTATGCCTTGAGCCATGTCGACTTTGGGTTGGAAGAAAAGCTCGAATTCCTCGTTTTCCAACGCCTGTTCAATGCGGTTTAGCGCCTCGCGATGCGAATGGAGTTGACGATCCAGTTCCAGGTTGTAAATATGAAAGCAGTTTTTGCCTTCTTGTTTGGCTTGATACATGGCCTGATCGGCATGGCGTAACAGCGTATCCGGGTCGGTGTTATCTTCGGGATAAATACTGATACCGATGCTGGCGGATACCGAGACAGCCTGGCTTTTCAAGAAAACAGGCTCGCTGATGACTTCCAGCAGGCGATGCAAAGTGGTTTCGCAGTCTTCGACTTTCTCCAGCCCCAGTAATAAAAACACAAATTCGTCGCCGCCTAAACGAGCTATCGTGTCGCCTTCGCGCAGGGCGTTTTTAATTCGCAGCGCAATTTCGATCAGCAGCTGGTCGCCCGCTTCATGTCCCAGTCTATCGTTGACGGGTTTAAATCCGTCCAGGTCAAGATAGCCGACCGCCATTAAACAGTGATCGCGTTTGGTTTGAGCAAAAGCCAGATGCATACGGTCGCCCAATAAAATCCGGTTCGGCACACCGGTCAGCGGGTCGTAGTGAGCCATAAGCTCCAGTTTTCGTTCTTGTTCTTTAAGCTGGGTAATATCTGAAGACGTGCCGATGTAATGCGTTATGTTGCCCTGCTGATCGGCAACAGCGGAAATAGTGAGCCATTCGGCAAAAACTTCTCCACCTTTCTTACGGTTCCACACTTCACCGCGCCAGTAGCCTTGGCGGTTGATGGCTTGCCACATTTTTTCATAAAAACCGCTATCGTGCAGTCCTGACTTCAGCAAACTTGGCTTTCTACCCAAGACCTCATCTCGAGAATATCCCGTTATGCTGCCGAACGCCGGATTGATATCAATAATGTTACGCTGGGCATCGGTAATCAGGATGCCTTCCTGAGTGCTGGCAAAAACGCTGGCGGCCATGCGCTGTTCTTCTTCAACCTGTTTTCGTTGGCTGATGTCGCGTCGTAAACGCATATTCCAGGTGATAATAAAAGCAAGCAGCAATAAGGCCGCTGCCGAATAGAGCAGGACGGTTTCCGTTTTTATACCGGCTTCGTACTTCAAACTCATCCAACGATTATGGATAGCTTCTTTTTCAAGCTGGGGAATATCGGCCAATGCTTTGCCAAGCAAGCCGGCCAGCTCCGGATTAGCCTTGGTAGCCGCCATACGGTGCCAGCTTTTGTAATAGGTATCTCCGGAAAAACCGAGATTAAGCATGCCTTCTCGTTTAATCGCGTAGTTTGTTGAAGCCGCATCGCCGATATAGGCATCCGCTTTGCCACCGCTGACCAAGTTCAATGCATCGTGAATATTGTCGGCGGGAACCAGCTGTATTTCCGGGTGGTCATGCTTTAGCAGTTCCTGCATGAAGTAGCCTTTTTCCAGGGTGACCTGTTTGCCGGCAAGACGATCCAGCGTACCGATAAAGCCGTTATTGTTATCGCTGATAATAATCGCAGAGGTGTTTAAATAGGCTTCTGTGAAAATCAAATAGCGCTCGCGTTCGGGCGTTTTATTGGCGTTGGCAAGCATATCCAACTCGCCGCGCTGCGCCATTTCCAATATGCCAGCCCAGGATTTATTTTTCACTATGTCAAACTTCACGCCAAGCCGCTGCTCGACCAAACCAATATAGTCCGCGCTCAAACCGATGTAATTGCCTTTGGCATCGATCCATTCGTAGGGCGGAAAGTCCCGGTCTATGCCTACGCGAATAACCGGATGCGCTTGTAACCAAACCCGTTCTGCCGGTGTGAAGTTAAGCTTGCCTGATTTTATCTGTCCGTAAACAAAGCCTTCCAGGTGATCGATTGAACTTATCAGGCCCAGTTGCCGATAGGTGTCGGCGATGCGGTGAAAACGCTTGATATCGGTCTGACCGATGGGGACGGTCTCCGGTAAAATCATCTTTACCGTTTCCTGTGCCTCAAACTGCAAATGATCGGCGGAAAGCCGGTTGCCGGTATTGTATTGACTGAGAATGATCCCGATCAGTTCATCCGGGTGTTTGAGCGCATAATCCCAGCCTTTGAGCGAAGCGCGCAGGAAACGCTGGACCCTTTCAGGGTGCCGGTTTATTTCCTGTTCTGTGGTAAATAAATTATCGCTTAAAAAATCAACACCATAGTTCCGCGGATCAATGATATTGATTTCGACGCCTTTCTTTTTGAAATAATCAACCTGGTCGGTCAGATAACCGATCAAAGCATCGGTTTTGCCGTTGGTCAGGTCATCGGGGTTGAAGGAATTGTCCAGATGGGTCAATTCATCCGTAGAAATACCCGTTTCATAAAGCATCGCCAACAGCGGCGCATTGTCATAACTGTCCTCCATGACCCGTTTGCCCTTTAGTTCGTAAGGGCTGACTATGCCGGAACTTTTTAAAGTAAGGTATACCAGCGGGTTATGCTGAAAAATAGAAGCCAAAACCACTACCGGCTTGCCGACCAGCCGTTGTTCCAGCAGGCCGGTATCGGCTACGCCGTATTGAGACTCATCTTTTAGAACTTGGTCTATATTGCTGATGCCGGGAATACGCTCAAGGATAGTGACATCCAGATTTTCTTCAGCGTAAAAGCCTTTTTCCTTGGCTGCGTAGTAACCGGCAAACTGGAAAGAATGCAGCCACTTGAGTTGCAAAGAGACTTTTTCGGCAGGCTGTGCGAGTTCCGCCAATAAAGGGGATGAACAGAGCGCCAGATACAATAAAGCAGCCAACCGGAACAAGGGCATAAGCATCAGTGTGTGAAAAACTGTAATTCTAGCATTTTGGCATTGGTAGGGTCGGTCTGTAATTTAATGCTTAGGTACTTTATAAAAAATAACCGGTGAATTTATCGAAAAGTAGCAATTAGCAAAGAGCCGTGCCGGTTTGATAAATATTGATTTTAAATCAAATACACCTATAGTTGCCTAACAAAAATAACCAACTTTTTAGCGAGTACACTATGCAACATTTTCGTCTGTCTTTTATCGTCACCGCAGTCTGTTTGGCGGCGGCATTTTATTGGGGAGGAATCATCGGGGCTTTCATCGCCATTATTTTGGGCGTTCTCGAAGTCAGCCTATCATTTGACAATGCGGTTGTTAACGCATCAATCCTAAAGCGCATGGATGAACGATGGCAGAAGTATTTTTTAACCTGGGGGATTTTGATTGCCGTTTTTGGCATGCGTTTGCTGTTTCCAATCGTGATTGTTTCGGCCGCTACCGGTATCGGGTTTATGGGCGTAACCGAGATGGCGTTAAACGACACCGCGACCTATGCCAAACATTTAGACGAGTCGCATGTACAAATTGCGGCCTTCGGCGGCATGTTCTTGCTGATGGTGTTTTACTCGTTCATCTTTGACGAAACCAAGGAACTGCATTGGCTGGGTTACGTCGAAGAAAAAATGTCCTCATTCGGAAAGCTTGAAGCGATTGAAATTATCATGGCATTAGGGCCGCTGCTCATCATCCAAAACTACTTGCCGCAGGAAATCCGTTTGGATGCGCTGGTTGCCGGCGTCACAGGCGTTATCCTGTTTGTTATCGTGGATAGTTTAGCGGCCTTGTTTGAGCATGAGGAAGAAGGCGAAGAGGTCGTCGCGGTTCTTAAAAAAAGCGGCATCATGAGTTTTATTTATCTTGAAGTGCTGGATGCGTCATTTTCATTCGACGGCGTGATCGGCGCGTTTGCGATTACCCAAGATGTGGTTATTATCATGCTGGGTTTGGCTATCGGCGCGATGTTTGTACGAAGCCTGACGGTCTATCTGGTACGGAAAGGCACGCTGGATGAATATGTGTTTCTGGAGCATGGCGCTCATTATGCGATCGGGGTGCTGGCGGGAATTATGCTGGTTAGCATCACTCACCACATTCCCGAAGTTATTACCGGCTTGACCGGCGCTCTATTGATAGCGTTATCGGTGATTTCGTCAATTCGCTATAAAAAGAAGCTGGAAGTCTGATTTGATTAGGCCGGAAACGCCGATAATGCTACATATGTAATGCTTGCCTCAGGCAAAAAAGCTATGAGTATTTTGGCTAGCCTCCTTAAACTATCCAGAAATGGTAATGCCATGAATAGAGAAGTTTGTCCGAGTCGTGGTTCCGGCCGTCATAAAAAAACGGGTAGTAGGTCAAATCTATAATTAGGCATGAATATCCAAGCCAAACTCAACCTTGTTAATCAGTCATCCGATGACCGTATCATGCAGGGTTTCTGATTTCGAAAAGCAAATTGTTTTTCGTGTGAGCCGCTTTATCCCCGTTCTGAAATTCAGATTCTTGCGTTCAATTTTTTGGGTATTACGCTTACCCACCTGATGCTGATCAATTTCAAGATTTGTTGCCGACATAAGACCCTCGCTCATCCCTTTCAGCTTTTTCACAAGTGCGTTCCAATCTCACAGCCCAATTTCCTTTCTCATTTAAAACCTGAAAGTTAGGATTCACCTGAACAATACGGATCGACTTTTTTTAACGTGCTCATCACGGTATTTTTGTTGATCTTGAGAACCCGAGCGGTATTGCGGATACCGCTGCCATTGATAAACCTGTCCACCACTTGCTTTTTGATACCGTCTTATAGCGGTAAGCCAACATGAAGGTTCTAGTGATGCAATCCGGTAACGCTGAGTACTCGCGACACTAAGGCCGGATTTCACCATATCCACATGCTTTAGATATGCCACATAAATTAGCAACATCTATTCGGTAAACTCTTTTAACACATAGATTTGTTAACGCATCCAAATACTGCCATCTGCTTTAAAAAGTTTGATGAGCCGACTGCCGATATAACGGCAGCCGTTCAGCAGAATCTTCGAGAAAACAGCATAGCGTTCGGTCGGGCTCACTCCTATAGATTGACTATAAGCACATGAATTTAATGAATAATAAAACAGGCATTAACCGTATGGCATGCTTAATGCCCTGTCCTAAACAGATATTATCTCGAAATCTACACAATAGGACTCATTAATGAACAATTTAACGATAGAGCACCAGATGCTCAACAATTCCAGACTAAAATTTATCAGGTATTACCCCGCTATAAAAAAAACTGTCGGTTACTCCATAATGGTAAGTTGCTTATTATCGCCATCCATAGCTATGGCCAAAGAGGGCAGCACCGAAATTCGTAAACTGCTTAAACAAATGCAGGAATATCAACGGCAGATTAAGGATACCAATGAACGTCTTCAAGAATTGGAACAGAGGGAGGCCTCAAGAATCGCATCCAGCCAGAACGGTAACGGCCTAAGCGAAACCAATGGAAACGGTAAAAATGGCAACGGCAAACACATTGTGACGGACACACCTACGGCAAAAAAACGAAATGTTCAACAAGAGCCGGATGTCGAAGATCCGGAAGCAGCCAAAGTCCCCAAAGAACGCCATCTTCGGGGATTTTATGATAATGGGTTTGTTTTAAGGACTAAAGACAACCGCTTTTCACTGGGTATCAATGGCTTGGTTCAGGCCCGTTATACCTTGAATCTCCCCAACAAATACACCGGGAACGACAGCCAAAACTTCGATTTAGCGCTTGGACGGCTATTTTTCTCAGGTACCGCATTCGATCCCAATCTGTCCTACTTTTTC
The DNA here is from genome assembly GCF_036845245.1 of Methylobacter sp. Classification (NCBI taxonomy): domain Bacteria; kingdom Pseudomonadati; phylum Pseudomonadota; class Gammaproteobacteria; order Methylococcales; family Methylococcaceae; genus Methylobacter; species Methylobacter sp. The sequence continues at coordinate 121,784 of NZ_DAIUEH010000004.1, read as the reverse complement.
TTCTATCAAAGCAGCACGCTCAACGACAGTAATCGCGTCGATACCATCGATTGGTGGGGCAAGTATCAACTAGGCGATTTAGGGATTAAGGCCGGACGCATACTGCCGCAATTTTCCAGACAGTTTTATACCGATATCGGCAAATACTTGTTCATGGATCTTCAGCAACCGGAATATGCTTTTAGTCTGCAACGTACACCCGGGGTTGAGCTGAACTGGAAAGCGGGAAAATGGACAACCAGTTTAACCGTCGGCAATAGCGTAAGGGCTTTAGACTCAATTACACAACAAAATAGCGGCACCAAGCTGGCTGGAATCGGCCGTGTTGTCTATGACCTGCTGGATCCGTATACCTACGTGCAGGAAACCATACCTGATAGCGTGGAAATTCCGCAATTATCATTAGGTGCGGCTATCGGCTACAACCCGGTCGACGCAAACTCCGGCCTGCAGAATACGCGCATCGGCATGGACACTTATACCGCTACTGCGGATATCGGTTACCGGTACAAATTGTTCAGTACGGAAGCCGCATTTTTCGGACGGCAAGACCACGACTCGAACAGTGCCAATCCAGCCATAGCCACAAGCCACAATTATGGCTGGTATTGGCAGGCAGGTTATTACTTGCTCCCGAAGCGTCTGGAATTAGCAGGAACCGCCAACCAAGTCTTGTTTGATCATCAAAATGGCAGTAACTACAAAAATGAAACCATTGGATCGCTAGGGCTGAACTATTACTTTTACGATCATCACTTCAAATTGCAGACGGATTATAGCCATATAACGGGGAACGATTGGACCGGCCACACTTTGGAAGATGATCGCCTACGGCTTCAGGGACAAATTTATTTCTAAACAACAGCAAGATGCGGAGCCTATTCTTCAATGAAGCCGTACCGGATACCCGGCTAACGCTTATTTCCATAAAGCAATGATTCATTTTCCATCTCACTGGTAATAACTACCTCATCGATAAGCCGATGAGGTAGTTTCTGTCACGACCATCGAGAGCAAGGTGTAGATCACAGCGTGCTTCAAGCCCATTGTGTTAGCGTTCACCGACGACGGTTGAGTAATATGGCTACAGGCCCAGGAATTGTATGTCGTTTATGTGACTGAAAAAAGTACCGTGCAATAAGCAATGGGTTGCCGCCAGATCAAACTTCAATTCGATGCTGCGTCCAAGCTGATGATAGCGGACGAATAATCTATTTCGGTACCCGAAAAAGGCTTGACCATTACACACACGTGATTAAGCTCATCATGAGCCTATGCTTTAATTGAAGTAGAAATGGAATCAGATAGCCACCAAATGATAGCCGGCATTGAAAGCGCGATGGGTTAACAGAATCTGTCTTTAAGAACTAGAACGACTGTAAATCTACCCGCCAAGATAGGAAGCTTGAAGAAGTCCCGATTGGTTAATCTTCTGTGCATGACCTTCGTTCGTTATCCTGCCGTTTTCCAGTACATAAGCGTAATCAGCGTACCTTAAAGCGACAGTTGCATTTTGTTCAGCTAATAAAAAACTCACATTTTGCTCATCCCTGAGGCTTTTTACAATTTCAAATATCTCTTCGACGATTTGCGGCGCTAAACCCATGGATGGTTCATCGAGCAACACTAACTTGGGTTCGGCGATTAGGGCCCGCCCTATCGCTACCATCTGTTGTTCTCCACCTGAGGTGTAGCCGGCAAGATTTTTTCGTAATATTTTAAGTCTGGGAAAATGGCCGTAAATTTTTTCCAACTGTTGCTGCAATTTTTTTCTGCCGGGTTTGTGTACAAATGCCCCCGTCAGCAGGTTTTCCTCTACCGTCAGGTGCGGGAAGCAATGCCTGCCTTCCAATACCTGCACTAACCCGGCTTCAACCAGTTCCGACGGCGCGGCGTGGGTCACATCTTGCCCCTGATAATAAATCCGGCCATCGGTAATATCGCCGCTCTGTGCGTTGGACAAGCCTGAAATTGCTTTGAGCGTGGTGCTTTTTCCTGCCCCGTTCGCTCCCAGCAAAGCAACGATGGCGTTGTTGTGCACTGAAAGTGAAACATCTTTAACGGCTAATATCACTTTTTCATAGATCACTTCGATATTTTCAATACGCAATATGGGAACAATTGGCATGATTTTTCCTGACGATGAAATAGTTGATAAGGCGCAAAAGCAATTGTTTTGCGCCTTATATTGAAGGAGTCTCAGGACTCTTTTGAGCAATCCCGCGGGGTGATGCCCTTTTCTTTGGCGTATTGGTGTGATGATTCTTCAATAATTGGACGCAGCAAGGCGCGATCTGCCAGCACCCAATCTGAAATAACCTTCCATTTGCCGCCATCCCATTGTTGGAAGCGCACCGCACCGCCGCCTTCATGGTCGGTACAAGACAATTTTAGCGGCTGAACCAAGCCTAACGCGCCTAATTGCTGTAGACGCTTGTCGTCAAGCCTGATATTTTCAAAACCCCAACGCACCTCTTCGCCTGTAAGCGGACGTTTACCAAACTTTTCTTGTGCGACTTTGACCGCTTCTACATTGAGGATGCCATTAACAACGCCTAGATTGTAATATACGGTGCCAAAGCGTTTTGGGTCTTCCAGATTGCCTTTGCCTTCTTTAATGACGTACTTTTCAATATCTTGCAATACCGGAAATTGAGTGCCCGAAGGATGGGTCGTAATTGAAATAAAGCCTTTCGCCGCCTTGCCCGCAGGTGCGGCATCGTCTTCAGAGTTGCTCCAAATATTGCCGATAATATGGTCGACGGGGAAACCCGTTTTTTGCGCCGTTTTAAGCGCGACAGGGTTCATTACGCCCCATCCGCGCAAAATAACCCAATCCGGTTTGGTACGGCGGATATTTAGCCATTGCGATTGCTGTTCGTTACCGGGATGCGGAACTTCTAACAAAGTCAGTTCAAAGCCGTATTTTTTAGCCAATAACTCAAGAATAGGGTTAGTTTCTTTACCGTAAGGCGAACCGTGATAAAGGGTCACAATTTTCTTGCCTTTAAGTTTGTCCAAACCGCCTGATTGCGTGCCGATATAATTAATAATCGCCGATACTTCGCTGTATGGATTTAATTGTAAAGGGAAAATATAAGGAAAAACGCTTCCGTCAGTCGAATCTGTCCGACCATGATTAATAGTAATCAAAGGCAGTTTATCGGCGGTCGAGCGATCCAGCGTCGCGTAAGCAATGCCTACCGATAAAGGATTAGTTGCCGCTGCGGGCGCGCCGTTTAAACCTTTTTTCAAGCGCTCGTAACACTCCACACCTTTTTCAACCACATATTCAGTTTCGCATTCGCTCCAGGTCAATTTCACGCCATTGATGCCGCCGTCTTTAGCGTTGACGTATTGCAAATAATCGATAAAACCGCCAAAAAAACCCGAACCACCCGCGGCATAAGGTCCAATACGGTAACTTTGTAAGGGGAAATATTGTTCATTGTCCGCCCGAACATTACCGGCCAATAAAGTCGCGCCGAGTCCAAGCGCCAAAAACAGCTTAGCCCTTTCAGTTAAAACACTTTTCATAGCTATACCTCTTGATTGAATAATAAAACGTTAGTGACACAAATGGGTTTTTTCGAAAGCCGGCGATTACTGCATAACTTTGACAGTTAGAATCGCAATGGCCAGACACGCGCACGCTGTTTAAAGGTTTGCCAGATTTTGGCAAGTCCATCGGGTTCTTTAATCAGAAAAAAGATGATCAGCGAGCCGAAAATAATTTTTTGTACATTTTCCAATTGCCCGGTGTCTATCGACCCGGCCAATAAGCTCGCTGAAATATTAGACAGCAGCGCAGGCAACAGTACGATGAACGCCGCGCCTAGAAAATTGCCCAATATGCTGCCCATACCGCCGATGATAATGATGAATAAAATTTGAAACGAACGCGTTAAATCGAAACCGTGCGGCTCAACCGTACCCAGGTAAGTGAACGCCCATAGAGACCCGGCAATGCCTAAAATGAATGAACTACAGGCAAAGGCCAGCAATTTGGTTTTGGCAATGGGAATACCGATAACGGCGGCGGCTGTATCCATATCGCGAACGGCCATCCAGTTTCGGCCCAGCTCGCTGCGCACCACGCATTTGCTCAGATAAGCAAAGACCACTACAGTCGTTAAAGTCAGTAAATAGCGGCCTGCCGGCGAGCTGAAATCATAGCCAAAAACCAGTAAGGGTGGAGCGCTGATAACGCCTGATGAGTTGTTGTTGGAAAACCAGGAAAAGTTGGTTAATACCCATTGCACAAAAAACTGCGCCGCTAACGTAGAAACCAGTAAATAAAAACCTTTGATCCTTAAACTGGGCAAGCCGAAAAAAACGCCAACCAACGCTGCGGTAAAACCGCCAAGCAAAAAACAAAATAAAAAAGGCAGTCCTTCAATACGTAAATGAAAGTTGTAAGTCGCAAACGCCCCAATAGCCATGAATGCAGCCGATCCTAGCGATAATTGCCCGGCATAACCCGTCAGGAGATTCAAGCCCAGGCCTGCAAGCGATAACACCAGATAGGGGATCAAAATTGCGCTAAACCAGTAATCATTACCAATAAAAGGAACGACCAAAAAAGCAAACATTAAGCCCAGCAAAAACATCCAGCGTTCCTGATACAAACGGAAAATGCGATAGTCGCTCCGATAGCTGGTGCTGAATTGTCCTGATTCTCTATAAAACATAATGGACTCGCATCTAAACTCGTTCGATGGCGCGTTCGCCAAAAATCCCGGCGGGCCTGACCAGCAGAAACAACATGGCTAACGCATAGGGAAACCAATTTTCGATGCCCCCGCCTATATAAGGGCCGATAAATACTTCGGCCAGTTTTTCCGAAGCCCCGATGATTAGCCCACCGGCAATCGCCCCGCCTACGGAGGTAAAACCGCCGATAATCAACACAGGCAGCGCTTTCAATACAATAAGCGATAAAGAAAACTGCACGCCTAACCGCGCGCCCCACAGCAAGCCGGCTACCAATCCAACGAAACCGGCTACGGCCCAGACGATGAACCAGAGTTTTTGTAGTTTGATACCCACCGCTAACGCCGCTAGCTGATCGTCAGCCACCGCTCTAAGCGCTATGCCTGTACGGGTCTTATCGAATAGCAACGACAGCAACAGTACCAAGGTGCCGGCGACGGCCGCGGCAAATAAATCAAACTGTGAGAGCAATATGCCGAGAAACTCGAAGGGTTCATCATTGATGCCCAGCTCTAATCCATGCACTTGTGCACCCCAAAACAATTGCGCCAGGCCTTCGATGATATAGCTCAGGCCCAGGGTTGCCATAAACAAGGTGATCGGCGGACGGTTGACCAGTTTACGCAACACAAAACGCTCAATAACCCACGCGAGCAGCAGCATGATTAACAGTGTTATGCCGAATGCAAACCAGAACGCGATGCCGCGTTCCAATAAACTGACAAAAGTAAGCGCGCTAAACAGCACCATCGAGCCTTGGGCAAAATTAAACACGCCTGAAGCCTTGTAGATCAGCACAAAGCCAATAGCAACCAAGGAATACATCAGTCCGGCCAATAAACCGCCGAGCAAAACTTCAAAGAAAAAATTCATCGTAAGGCATTCCCGTATTAGTGTTTAAGCCCCAGATACGCGTCAATCACTTCAGGATTGATGCGTACCTCATCTGGTGTGCCGTCGCCGATTTTTTTACCGTAATCCAAGACTACAACGTGTTGTGCCAGCGACATCACTACGCTAATATCGTGCTCGATTAATACGATGGTCGTGCCGAACTCGCGTTGCGTATCGAGAATAAAGCGGCTCATCTCGTATTTTTCGTCGTTGTTCATGCCGGCCATCGGCTCATCAAGTAACAGTAATGTAGGTTCGGCCGCTAACGCTCTGGCGAGTTCAACCCGTTTTTGCAAGCCATACGGCAAGTTACCGACTATGCTGTTACGCCAGGCTTGAATGCTTAAAAATTCAATAATTTCTTCAGCTTTTTTTCGTTGGAATACTGCATCGCCAGGGGCTCTACCCAGATTGAACAGTTGCTCTATCCAATTGCTTTTTACTTTTAAGTTGCGTCCTGTCAGAACGTTATCCAGTACGCTCATGCCTTTGAATAAGGCGATATTCTGAAAAGTACGCGCGATGCCTTGTTCAGCCGCATGATGCGGTTTCATCGCCTGCCTGGTTTTACCGTCAAACGTAATAGAGCCTTTATCGGGTTGATAAACGCCGTTAATAATATTCAGCAGCGAGCTTTTACCCGCCCCATTAGGGCCTATCAATGCGCAAATTTCGCTTTCACGCACGCCAAAGCTAATATCCGTAACCGCTTTGACGCCTTTAAAAGAAAGCGAAATATGTTCGAGATTTAACAAAAAGTTTCGGCCAGTCATTCTGTTACCCTGGCTGTTTCAGTTAGGGCGGCATGACGGCTATTTTGATTCGGGGACGCTGCAAGAATATTCTGCTCTGTAACTTTATCGGACCAGTCTCTAACTTGAATACCTATCGATGCAAAAAACTTTAATGAGTCCTCAGGCAAAGCCTCGCCTACCAGTAAAGGGACACGCGTGCGGCTAAAACCCATGACATCGCGCAATGGCCGGATCACTAGCCAATAAGCAATGGCTTTGCGTACAGGTGATGAATTGATATCGGTAGTCAGTGACCAGTTGACGAAAGTTCGCCGAGCCGTGCCCACTAAAGGCAACCTTGATTTAACAAGATTTTCTAACCGTTGATAGGTCTGACTTGTGCCGGCCACCAACGTCGGCCCCAGTTCACGCCGGTCGATGTCCCGCGTGTCGCTGTTTTCAGGAAAATTAAGTTTAAATCCAGCTAATAACCACGGAGCCAGTAAATACCTCATGTGTCCGCTAGCCGCAAAGTTTCTGGCGGCTAAAGCTTCTTCTTTATTAGTCAGTGTTTCCTGATTGATCAATTGGCGTCCATGACTTAACATTTCGGAATGCGTCAATTTTTGCACCTCGACCTGATCGTTTTCATCCAATCGGTAAAAAACAAACGCATCATGGCTAGGTTTTGCGCTTGACGGCGCATTCAGGCCGTCAAGCGTATTGCTTTTTAAATCCGAATAATTCCGCAAAATTTCATGGTCGTAACGGGATAAGCCACGGGCATCGGCATAAACCACTAATCTCTGCTTAGTATTGATTTTTAGCAGCAGGTCAATCTGCATTTGCCCTTCTGCAAAGACGAAAACAGGTTGCAGTTCGCGTAATAAACCCAGAATTTTTACGTCATCGCAGTGAGGATCTAACGGCGCCGATACACCGCCCAGCCAATGCGCGGCAATTGAAACCAGTAAGGCTTCAGGACGTGGATTAGTTAAGAGAAAAAGCGTATCGCCTTGGGTAAACCCTTTTTCCCCCAACAAGTGCACTAATCGTAAAACTTCACGGTACAGTTCGCCCCATTGTTTTTCTTGCCAGATACCCAACCGCTTATGGCGTATTGCTACATCAATATGACGTTCGGTTGCTTGAAAGCTTAACCAACTTGGCAATGTGTTCACGGTCATGATCCGGTTATTTTGCTTATCGATTATCAGGCCGCCGCCGCTACTTTTTTTTGCGCTTCAAGTTCCCGCACCAACGGCAACACTTTTTCGCCGAAGTAAGCGACTTCTTCCTGGAAATGCAAAAAGCCGGATAGAATAAGGTCTACGCCAACAGCCTTTAATTCAACAATGCGTTCGGCAATTTGTTGAGGCGTACCAATCAAGTTGGTTTTGAAGCCGTCGTTATATTGGACGAGGTCTTCAAAAGTTGATTTTGCCCAGTTCCCTTCAAGCTCAGGACTGGAAGCGCCCGCTTGTTTTGCTTCGTTCCCAAAAGCATGCACTGCTTCAACGTTAGCTTTAGCAATAATTTCATCCAATACCGCTTTGGCTTCCTCTTCAGTATCGCGGGCAATAATAAACGCATTCACCCCTATCTTTATCTTGTGGTTATTAGCCGCAGCTTTGGCCCTAATGTCATCAACCTGCGCCTTAATACCTTCCACCGTGTTGCCGTTAGTGAAATACCAATCGGAGACTTTAGACGCCATGTCCCTCGCAGCGCGCGAACTGCCGCCTTGAAATATTTCCGGATGAGGCTGCTGTACCGGCTTGGGTTTTAAAGAGTAATTGTGGAATTGGTAAAAATCACCTTGGTAAGTAAAATCGTCTGTTGTCCAGATGCCTTTCAGGGCTTCAATGAACTCCTGGGAGCGGCGATAGCGTTCATCATGCTCCAGCCATGGCTGCCCGATTGCTAAAAACTCCCCTTTAAACCAGCCGGAAACAATATTGATCGCAATACGGCCGCCAGTCAGGATATCAATTGTCGATAGCTGCTTCGCTGCCAAAATCGGATTCCATGGACCGGGTAAAATAGCGGCAATCACCTTGAGCTTGGTCGTTGCAGCCAGTAGAGCATGCGAAAAAGAGACCGACTCATGCTGGAATTCGGCACCATAGCCGGCAGTAAACCGAATTTGGCTCAGCGCATACTCAAAGCCGCTTTGTTCTGCAATTTGCGCCAGTTTACGATTGTAATCAATATCCCAGCTTGTACGCTGCTCTATATCACTGACGACTAGACCGCCGCTAACATTGGGTACCCAATAGGCGAATTTAATTTGTTTTGAACTCATGTTTTTCTCCTGAATGACTCAATTTAAAATTTAGGCAACTGCCAAGTCGCGATGCTTGATGAACGGCAACGCTCTCTCTACAGCCAAATCGAGGCGAGCTGTCAGCGCATCACTGGCTACTTTGTAATTAACAAACTCAGACTCAGTGGCATAAACGCCGATCGGCAGCGTCAATGCCTGGAAGAAACCGAATAAGGGGCGTAATTGATGTTCGATAATCAGGGCGTGACGGTCGCTGCCACCCGTTGCGGTCAATAACACCGGAACATTAATCAACGCTTCGTGATGAGCCAAATCAAACAAATGCTTGAATAATCCAGTATAAGAACCACGATAGACAGGCGTCCCAACTATCAGCAAATCAGCGGTTTCAATCGCCTCAATATCCTTTTGAATAGGCTCAGGCAACGCTTCGCGAGTACCTGCCGCCCCCAGCAGGCTACTTATTTGCCCTAACTCAATAAGATGGAGCTCAATGGGAATTTGTTCGGCGAGACGTCGGGTTATCTCTTCAATGATAGTTAATGTTCTTGACGGGCGGCCCGCGCCTCCAGAAACAGCAGTTATTTTTAGCTTGTGGCTCATATTGATCTCCAGTTGAATATTTTCTAACTCATCGATTTCACCAGAGTGAACGCGAATAAATTAAATGACATATTGATAAAAGCAGGAACTGTGCCATCGTTTTTACTAAATATAATCAATAAGTTATTAACATAAAGCTGTTTTTATTTGTTGATTATCATGCTGATTTGCTGATGCCGCGCTGCTATAGCAGCATTTTTCATACCCCCGTCTCCGCTATGTAATCAGCTGATATTTTTTAGCCATATCCCTTCTTTGCTGCTGCAGCATAAGCACCCGATCAGCAAAAAACCGGTGTTTCAGCAATCAACTTCAGCCGGAAAATCAATAAATACTTATAAATCAGTGTCCTGATTAGTGGCATATTAAGTGCTCAATAGATATCAAGCGTTCCTGCGATGTACAGACGCTCACTCGTTTTTAACCCAGCGACACTTTTTACAAGGAGCATTTATGCCATCTCTATCAACCGTTCTTACAGAAGCCCCTCTGGAAATCGTTCCCAGACCCAAGGCGCATATCATTAAATCGGATACAGAGGCGATTGAAATCGCTAAAAAATTAGCGGTAGAACTTGGCAAAGAAGCCGCCCTTCGTGACCGGGAACGAATCTTGCCCCGCAAAGAACTTGATCTTTTCTCGCAAAGCGGCTTGTGGGGGATTACGATCCCTAAAGAATACGGCGGAGCGTTCGTATCAAATAAAACCCTAGCCGAGGTGGTGACTATCATTTCCGAAGCGGATCCATGCATCGGCCAAATACCGCAAAATCATCTCTACATGATAGAAGCCATACGTCTTGATGGCACCGAGTTTCAAAAAAAGTATTTCTTCGATTTGGCACTTAAAGGTTTGCGATTCGGTAACGCTTTTTCCGAGATTGGAACCAAACAGGTCACGGATATACAAACCCGTCTCACACCTACCAAAGACGGTTATTTACTGTCGGGCAAGAAATTCTATTCTTCGGGAGCCTTGCTTGCTGACTGGGTTCCTGTCGTAGCAAAAGATGAAAATGACAACACCGTGGTTGCTTTCGTGAAGAAAGGTTCTGATGGCCTAACGGTTATCGACGACTGGTCAAGTTTCGGCCAGCGCACCACAGCCAGCGGCACGACTCTGCTGGAAAATATTTTCGTTCCCTCCGACTATGTATTGCCGCACTATCTTGCCTTTGAAAACCCGACAACCATGGGGCCCATCGCGCAAATTATCCAGGCCGCTGTCGACACGGGTATTGCTCGCGCCGCGCTGAAAGATACGCTGTATTTTGTACGCAACCATACTCGCCCCTGGATAGATACGGATCTGGAGCATGGCTATGAAGACCCGCTGACACTGAAAGATATCGGCAATCTTCAAATTCAGTTACATGCAACCGAGGCTTTGTTAAGCCGGGCCGGTGAATTAATCGATCATGCCCAACTAAAACCCAATGAGAATACAGTCGCGGCCGCATCAATTGCTGTGGCGGAAGCAAAAATATTGAGTACGGAAACCGCTTTGCTGGCGGGCAGCAAACTGTTTGAATTAGCCGGCACCCGCTCAACATTGGGAGAATATAATCTTGACCGTCATTGGCGCAATGCGCGGACTCACACGCTGCATGATCCGGTACGCTGGAAATACTATGCGGTAGGTAATTACGTATTAAACGGGATTAATCCACCTCGCCATCCCTGGTTTTAACTTACAGGGTTTATATCGAAAAAAAGCCCATAGACATGGGCTTTTTGTTGCGTGAGGGTTTAATCCGTCTCTAATGCCTGAATGGCACTTGCCTTCTAAACCTTAACCTTTAAAAGTTGCTCGGCATTCCGGTAAAAAACTTTATCCAGAATATTTTCGTTGAAACCAAGCCCGGCAAAATCGTCAACCGTTTGTTTCAGGTCACGAAACGGGTAAGAGGAACCGAACAGAAGTTGCTCACCTAAATAAGCATTGGCCGCTTCGACATAGAGTTTTGAACCCGGTTGAAAAATATACATGTCAGGGACAAGATAAATATTTGTATAGCGAAAGGCTGCGGCAATAATTTCATTTACAAAAGGATAATAGCCATGAAAACAAATAATATTGAGCAATGGGTATCTTCTAGCCAGCCTGGCTACTGCATTAGGATGGGCATAATCGAAATCAGGCGTTGTCGGGCCGCTCATCAGGCAAACAGGAACGCCAAGATGAATACACGTTTCATACACCGGAAACAGCGAAGGATCGTCAACAGACAAAGCGGGTACAGCAAATCCCGGCTCTATATTGATTGCCCTGAAGTCTAATTGCCTGACCGCTCTTTCAATCTCATCGACCGCATTTTGCTCGCCTCTGGTTTGTATATCCACAGAACCGAGCCCAACCAACTTTGGGCTTTGCGCAACTAACGCTGCAATCTCGTCGTTGCTTATTGTCAGGCTAGGCGTTTCTCTCCCTACCACTACCGCTTTATCCACGCCTGCATGATCAATTTCGGCAAGGTAACCTTCTAACGTATAAGAGCGCCTGAAATGTTCAGTATCTTTTGAGCCCACCCTTTGATTAAGCCATTTAGCCGTCTCAAAAGAGGGGGTATTAGGCGTAGCTCCAAAAAAGTCATGCAAGTAAGCAGGACGGTTTCGCATATCAATAATTTTTTGCATAATTTTTTTATGAGTAAAAGCTGTGGGAAGGATAAGTTCCGTTTAGCGCCCAATCACCCAGATCTTTTAACTTGTAGTCCACGGGGTCATGTAAGGTATAGACGCGCAAATTTCTCCAGAATCGATCCAGCTTGAGATTATTCGTTGTCGCCCTGGCGCCCGCTACTTCAAAGATGCGGGATGTTATATCCAGCCCGGCCTTGCTGATATTGACTTTCGCCGAGAAAACAGCAAGAGCGACTTGACCCCGCTCTTCCACAGTTAGGCTTAAATCTTTTTCCCAGGCATTATCTAAGAGTCTTGCTGCATGATCCGCCAATACCCTTGAACCTTCGAGGCTGGACCAAAACTCGCCATAATGCAAAAGAGTATAAGGATCTTGCTGGATACTTTGGGCTAGAGATCCTGACCAGACACGCGAATTTGTCCGAGTGTATTTCACAGCCTCGGACAATGCCCCTTCGGTAATCCCCAGATAAATATTTGTAAAAATCAATTGTGCAATCAAAGATCTCAGACTGGAAAACGGCGAACTAAAAGGCCCCGGGTTAATCAATAATTCATGTTCCTCTACCCTAAGCTCTTTGAATTCGACACTACCGCTATCGGTTTGACGCTGGCCCATATTATCCCAGTCATGCTTCAGATAAATGCCGGAACGTTGAGTCGGAACAGCGGCCACAATAAACTTTTCGGTCCCCTCTTCAATCGCGGAAATAATCAGGCGATCCGAATCGATTGCGCCGGTACAAAAGCTTTTTTGACCATTGAATACCAGATGATTACCTTGACGCGTTGCGATAGTTCTATTATCCAAGGGATTGAGTGCATTACCCCACCATAAGTTTTTTTCTGCGGTTTCTTTAAATAACTTTTGCCACTGATCTGTTGTTCCATAAAGTCGAATGGTGGCGAGCATAAGAAACTGGAAGGCAAACACTTGAGCCAGGGAGCTATCGGCTTTAGCGATAGTTCTGACAGTTTTATAAATATCCGGCCAATTAGCGCCCAATCCGCCCAATTCCTCTGAAATAAAGAGCTTAAGCAATCCGCTTTCGCGAATGGCTTTCCTTTGCTCCAATGGCGTTCCTCCTATAGCATCGCGTTCGGCAGCTGTTTCGTAAAAATACTGGCCGAGTTGTTCGGCTACTTCATGAATCTGCCCGGTAAATCTCGGACTCAAAAGATCGTCCTGATTGACTAATTTCATTATTTTTAACCTTATGATGTGGATACGAGTTCTTGATGTTGACTAAGGGCTTCACCGAAGGGCCCAGTGAGATTGGTTTTAATGCCAATTTCATGGCTTGGATTGAAATCGACCGGTAGCAATGGAAACAAAAGTTCTGCAACCCGGTATGATTCTTCCAAATGCGGATAGCCGGAAAAAATAAAGTAATCGATCCCCAAGGCGGCATATTCCTTAATCCGGCTGGCCACCTCTTCAGGATTGCCGACTAACGCAGTACCGGCTCCGCCCCTGACCAATCCGACACCCGCCCATAGATTCGGGGAAACGACGAGATTATCCCGACTGCCTTTATGTAAGTCGGTCATCTTTTTTTGTCCTACCGAGTCAAATTTAGCCACTGCGGCCTGTGCGCCGGCGATAGTCTCATCGGTAACATGCGACAGCAGCTCTTCCGCTGCTTTCCAGGCTTCACTGCTGGTTTCTCTGACAATGACATGCAGGCGGATGCCGAATTTTAGCGTTCTACCTAATTTGGCAGCCTCGTTACGCACTTTATTTATTTTTTCGGCGACGGCCTTGGGCGGCTCCCCCCATGTTAAAAACACATCAATGTGCTCTGCACTAAGATCTATAGCGGCATCGGATGAGCCACCGATGAATAAGGGGGGATACGGTTTCTGAATCGAACCGGAAGGAATGCTTGCGCCTTTGATTTTGATGTAATCCCCATCAAAACTCATTGTTTCACCTGAAAGCACAGCTTTCCAGATGGTTAAAAATTCGCCGGCCTCCAAATAGCGTTCATCATGTTTTAAAAAGCTGCCGTCAGCCTGCAACTCAACCGGGTCACCGCCGGCGACAACATTGATCAATAGCCTGCCCCCGGATATGCGGTCCAATGTTGAAGCCATGCGTGCCGATACTGTAGGCGAGGTAAATCCCGGACGGACTGCAACCAAAAATTTGAGATTTTTGGTTTTGTTGATCAATGACGAGGCAATCACCCAAGGGTCTTCGCATGCCCGTCCCGATGGCACCAGTACGCCTTCAAAACCCAAGTTATCAGCTGCTTGTGCGATTTGTTTCAGGTAAGAATAAGTGACGGGCCTGGCGCCGTATTCGGCGCCCAGATAACGGTTATCCCCATGTGTAGGAAGGAACCAGAATATTTTCATTTTAATTTTCCTTTAGAAAGAACTCCCAGTACTTATAGCGATTATCGTGCCATAAAAATTTCGACTCAAATTCATCAAGTTAGACATGGCGCAATATTTTTTGCTGCTTTTTTGCTGCTATAGAAGCAGTCCAGCATTACACGTGCTGATATAGCAGCATGTTTTTGGAAAAATAATGATTGTCCGTATTGTACTAAGCGCAGTTCATTGCATCTGCGCTTAACCTAAGCTATTGACGCTGCTGCTTAAACGGCAAATGCTGCCGGAACAGCAGTTTTATTTTTACAATTGGCACGGTCTCTGCTTCTAGTTTCACAACATCACGCCAATAAATTTAATGGATATGACTTTGAATACAAATACATTTAAGGCTAATAAAAACCGATTGAATGAAAATCTAGAGAGCCCGTTAGAGATTGCGCGACGATTATCTAAACAATTTGCTCTAACTGCGGCTGAGAGAGATTATCAGGGTGGAACGCCCAAGCTGGAAAGAGACCAAATCCGTGAAAGCGGATTGCTTTCTTTGATAATTCCCAAGGAGTATGGCGGACTAGGGGCCAGCTGGTCTGAAGCTATGCTGGTAATCAGGGAGATTGCCAAGGCCGATAGCTCCCTTGCCCATTTATTCGGATTTCAACATTTGATGTTGGCAACGATTTACCTGTTCTCAAAACCGGAACAATGGGAACGATGGTTTGAGCAAACGGCACAGCTCAACTGGTTCTGGGGTAATGCCCTTAATCCGCTCGATGAGCGATTAATTGCCAAGGTATTTCCCAGCTGGTATGAATTTTCGGGTAAAAAAAGCTTTTGCTCCGGTGCGATAGATTCTGAAATGCTCATTATTTCAGCTAAAGAAAAAGTAAATGGCACTCTACTTATTGCTGCAATTCCAACAGGCAGAAGCGGCGTCTCACTGATACAAGACTGGGACAACATAGGCCAACGCCAGACTGATAGCGGCAGTGTCACTTTCGAAAAAGTGCGTGTTGAAGAACATGAAGTTCTCAAAGATCCCGGCCCTTTATCGACACCGTTTTCATGCCTGCGGCCATTAGTCGCTCAATTGATATTAACCAATATTTATTTAGGTATCGCCGAGGGCGCTTTTGAAGACGCCAAGCAATACAGCCTTCATGAAGCAAGGCCATGGCATACCTCAAACATAGCCGCCGTTAATCATGACCCTTATATTCTTAACCATTACGGAGATTTTTGGGTTGGCATTGAAAGCACTAAAGCACTGACTGATCTCGCTGCCATAAGGTTAGATAATGCTTGGCAAAAAAAAACCAAGCTTTCTGAAGATGAACGCGGGGAATTAGCAATCCATGTTAGTTCAGCAAAAGTTTTAGCCACAAGAACGGGTCTGGATATTACGAGTAAGATGTTCGAAGTCATGGGGTCTCGATCCACGCATGCCGGATTAAGACTGGATCGTCACTGGCGAAATCTGAGAACGCACACCCTGCATGATCCATTAGACTATAAACTTAAGGAGCTTGGCGAGTGGGCACTGAACAACGTTTACCCCAAGCCAACGTTTTACTCATGAATACAGTGAATACTCAATTTTTTGATCCCGCTCTAAAAAAAATGTTTGAGATCACGGATATTGACAAGGAAACCCAACAAGCCAATTTGCTGGTTCTACCTAATTCACAAGAGCTGACAAAATCCATCAGAGCCACCGCACAGGTATTTGAAGACCCGAAATCTATTGCGCTACTGGCCCGCATCAAATTAATCGCACCCAGCGACGCCAATGTTCTGATTATAGGTGAAACCGGCACAGGCAAGGAATTGATTGCACGTCATGTCCACAAACTAAGCAACCGAAAAGATAAACCTTTTGTTGCGGTTAATTGCGGAGCTTTTTCAGATACTCTTGTGGAAAGCGAACTATTCGGCCACGAAAAAGGCGCTTTCACGGGCGCATTTACGGCCAAAGCCGGTTGGTTTGAAGCAGCGAATACCGGCACGCTTTTTCTTGATGAAATCGGCGACCTGCCGCTCAGCATTCAAGTAAAACTGCTGCGGGTTCTCCAAGAACGTGAAGTTGTCAGGCTGGGCTCAAGATCGCCCACCACTATTGACGTCAGACTGATAGCAGCGACCAATGTAAGACTGGAAGAAGCGGTTCTGGCCGGTCATTTTCGGGAAGATTTATATTATCGTCTGAGGGTTGCCCATATTGAACTGCCGACACTGCGAAACCGTCCGGGAGATATACTGCCGTTAGCTAAATATTTTATCTCTGAATATACGCGTCGACTGAAATACGGCGATATCAAACTGGACGAACAGGCCAAGAAAAAAATATTGCAACACCCTTGGCCCGGCAATATCAGAGAACTGGAGAATGTTATTCACCATGCCCTGCTTATTTGCAAGAATAATATTGTTAGCGGTGAGGACCTGCAACTTTCTTGCATTCAGCTTCACAAACGAAATGAAGATAGTAAGCCGAACCATGGTTTTGAACAAAACCGGTTAAATGAAGCGCTGCACCAATTATTCGAATCCAATACAGAAAATCTTTATGACCATCTTGAAGATACCATCGTTAGAGCGGCTTATAACTATTGCCACAACAACGCGGTTCAAACAGCAAAATTACTGGGGATTAGCCGAAATATCGTAAGAGCAAGATTGATTAAAATGGGTGCAATTAATGCCATCCGATAAAGGGTTCATTAAATTGATTACTAAAAACCCTTTAAAGGGATTCGTCCATGCTGGCGTTTTAAAACTGTCATTATGCTTAGCGCTCAAGAAAATCTTCACTATTGAATAGCGATATATCATGAAAAATCTGGTTAAAATTTCCTCATCCAATTTACCCACGGAATTTGGCGATTATGTGATTCATGCATACAAAGACATCAGGACTTCCGTTGAACATGTGGCATTGATCATGGGCATAGTGCATTTAAAAGAGAATGTGCTCACGAGAATTCATTCAGAATGCCTTACCGGAGATATTTTTTCTTCAAACCGTTGTGATTGCGGAAAACAATTAAAGCTGGCCCAGCAATTGATTGCGGAAGAAAATACCGGAATCATTATTTATCTTCGTGATCATGAAGGCAGAGGTATAGGTCTTGGCAATAAGATTCGCGCTTACGCGCTTCAAGATCGAGGCCTTGATACCGTCGAAGCCAATATTGCTTTAGGTCTTCCTGTAGATGGACGCTCCTTTGAAATTGCGTCGGAGATCCTTGAAAACATCAATGTCGGTTCGATTAGACTGATGAGCAATAACCCTGACAAATTCAATGCCATTAAAAAGCTTGGTATTTCTATTAATGGTTTAGTTCCGTTAGCAATTGCACCCAATAAAAGCAATTTTCACTACCTGCAAACTAAACGGTTGAAATTAGGGCATCTGTTAAAGAATGCGTATGAAGCAAGTTGAGTAGTTTGGCTGATCTCCTTAAACTGTCCAGGAATGGTAGTACCATGAATAGAGAAGTTTGTCCGAGTTGCGGTTTTGGTCGCCATAAAAAATGGTCATTTACGGAACGGCAAACAGAATGACTATTGTAAGGATTGTAATCGATAGTTTGTGGCCGACTGTGAGTTTAAGACTATTGGGAAGGAAACCCGGAAATTAATTAAAACAGCTCTGTTAGAGCGTAACTTGCTGCGGGGGATTCGCCAGATTCGGAGTCAGCCTGAGCTGGCTGCCGGGCTTCATTACGGCCCTGTGGTAGCTTGCCACCGACCCAGCAAACCGGCCTTCTCAAAAAAGATGGCTAATCATATCGGCTGCCACTATAACCAAACTGGAAAGTCTGTAGCATTACATGTATAGCACCACCGAATGCCAGTTCTCGCTGATGCTCGAACCGGCGTATTCCGGCCTAATTTCGTGGTAACTGAAGCAGCGAGCGAGCGCCTAATCTTCTAATTGCTGAATGCCATCCAGATACCATTTGGGCTGGATGCTGACTTTCGGTTTAATAAAATGCCAGACTTCCCGGACTTGAGCCGCTTGAGCATTGCTGTCTTCGCGCATGATGGAATCAAACAGCACCACGGCTTCAAGTTCCGAACCGACTTCCCTGACTTCCAGCAGTTCCGCTTCCAGTTTTAGTATCTCGGTGCGGTTTTCAGTATTGGATGCTCTAAGCTGATCCTGAATTTCGGCAAATACTTTATCTGTAGTTAAGCCCCTGATTTCGGCAAGATCGCGATCATCCCAGGCTTTTTGCAGGTTGGAAAAAGCTGTTTTAGCGCCGCTAAGGAAAGCCTGTTGATCGAAGTCTTTGGGAATAACCGCATTAACGAATCCGGCATCCTGTTGGACAGGTTGAGCATAAGCTCCGGCATTTTTATCTTTATCGAACAGGATGTCGGTATTAAAACCTGCCGGTTCATCATGAGCTGCCTGATGGGGATGATAGTTTGCAGCGCCATCCTGATAGCTTTGATCGGCAGTACGGTCGTAGGCAGGCCGTTGAGCAGTTCCCGCTTTTTTAGCAATAAACAATTTGTAAAGTAAAAAAGCAATCCCGCCGAAAACGAGTATGTCCATAAAATTAATGCCGTGAAAACCGCCGCCGGCAAACAGCGAGCCTAATAATCCACCCAATGCCAAACCGCCCAATATGCCCATTAAGCCACCACGGTTGGCCCAGCCCGGTTTGGGAGCCTGGTTCGGCGTAGCCGCTTGCTGTGGGTTTTGGTTAGCCGGGCGTGACGGTGGCGTTGCAGAGCGTTGATAGGGCGTGCTGTAGGAGGGTCTGCTGCCAAAAGAACTGCCGCCGCCGAAGCGTTTGGCATTGGCGTCCGACATCCCGCCTAAAGATAAGGAAAGAGCGATCAATACGGTAACAATAATTCCGGTATATTTGTTCATACACTCACAAAGATAAATTAAGTTAAGTTTCTACACATCATTGGGGCGAATACTTAAACAACAAGTTATTTCGTCTTTAATAGCATAGCATTGGGCGTATGCTTTCAGCACTACGCAAATTCTCTTGTTATCTTTTCACTGCAACAGCAATGGGTTGCTCCGTTGGTTTTAGACAGGCCGGAAAAACTGGCTTAGGAGCGGCGTATGATTTTAAACCTCATCCAATTCCAGCTCTTCCGCGCTGGGCGGTTCTATTTTGGGTTCAAATAATCGATAAAGAACCGGGATTAATAAAATTGTCATTACCGTCGCGCTAAATAAGCCCCAAACAATGACTGTCGCCAACGGACGCTGTACGTCCGAACCTAACCCGGTAGCCAGCGATGCAGGAACCAGGCCGAGAATAGCGACCAATGAAGCGATTAAAATGGGCCGTATACAGCGAACAGAACCCTGGATGATGGCGGGTTCCAACGCGGTTCCTGCCAGTCGTAATTCGGTGATGGTACGCACCATCAGCACACCGTTCATAATAGACACGCCGAAAACCGCGGCAAAGCCCACACCTGAAGAAACATTGAGGTTCATCTCGCGAAAATACAGGGCGGCCGCCCCGCCGACAAATGCAAAAGGAATGGCCAGCAGTAAAGTGAGTGAGGCGCGTAATGAACCGAAAGTAACCACTAACAGTAAGAAAATCACCCCAATACTGGCAGGCACCAATATTTTAAAATGTTGTCCGGCACGCTCCAGGTTTTCAAACATTCCCAGCCATGCAACACGGTAGCCGCCAGGCACCTCAATTTCCTGCTTAAAAAGGCGCTGCGCCTCTGCGACAAAACTGCCCTGGTCACGGCCGATAATGTCGGTGCGAACCGTCAACCGTCGCCGACCGTCATCCCGTGCAATCAACGTCTGGCCGTCGATAATGTCAATATGAGCCACCTGCGCCAACGGGATAGGAATACCTTCGGAATTATAGACAGGCAACCGGCCGATCGCGGCAGGTGAGCGTAAATATTCACGGGCAAAGCGTGCGGCAATGTCGATGCGGCGCTCGCCTTCGAACAGATTACCGATAGGCGAGCCCCCGATCGCAGTATCGATTAAGCGGGTGACGTCTTCTACGCTGACGTTGTAGCGCGCGCAAAGAGAGCGATCCGGTTTTATCACCAGTTGCGGTTGCGGCCCTTCCTGTTCAATGCTGACGTCCATTGAGCCGGGTACCTTTTTCAATAAATCCAGAGTCTTTCGCGCCAGGCTCAGCAAAACAGTGGAATCGGCGCCTGAAAACTCAACGGCAAGATTCGCAGAGGTACCGTTAGCGTCTTCAGTGACACTATCGATAATAGGCTGGGTGAAATTAAAACGGGTCGTAGGAAACTCCGTCCGGAAGCGAGTCCCCAACGCGGCGACTAATTCCTGCTTGCGGGTGAATTTCACCCATTGATCTTTCGGTTTAGGGCCAATCAGCATTTCTATCCGGCTGGGCGGATAAGGATCCGTACCGCTATCGCTTCGGCCTGCCTGGACGACAATAAAATCGACATCAGGAAATTCCAGCGCAATTTCACGTAAACGTTGGCCGAATTTGGAGGTTTGCTGTAACGCAGTCCCTTCGGGGAAGTTGGCGCGCACCCAAACAACGCCTTCGTCCATATAGGGTAAAAATTCCGTGCCCAACCGAGGTAAAATTATTGTCAGGCTGCCTGCCAGAATCGCCACGGCTAAAACGATAGTGCGCCAGCGGAAGCGTAACAGCGTTTCCAGCAATGCGGAATAACGAGGATAAAGCCACGTTAAAAGCGGATTTTCCCAGTCCCGATAGCCGTTCCGGAATAAAATACTGGCTAAAGCAGGCACCACAAAAATAGCGAATAACATCGCGCCAAACAACGCAAACAAAATCGTTAACGCCATCGGTCGAAACAGCAGGCCTTCAATATGGGTAAGCGTTAACAGCGGTAAGAACGCGCCGACAATCATCAGGATTGAAAAAAATACCGGGCGTTCCACTTCCAAAGAAGCGGTTAATACGGTTTTAGCAACGCCGCTATGGCTTTCTTTACGGCTTGCTTCATGTAAACGGTGGGCAATGTTTTCCGCCATGATCACGGAACCATCGACGATAATGCCGAAGTCGATAGCGCCAATGGATAAGAGCCCAATCGGAATGCCGAAAGCATTCATTAAAACTAATGCAAATAACAGCGAAAAAGGAATTGTTAATGCCACCAGCAAAGCCAGGGAAGGCCGGCCCAGGAAAAACAACAGTACTAGCGTGACCAGCGATATCCCCAGCAAGACGCTGTGGCCCACAGTATGCCGGGTACTCTCAACCAGTACCGAACGGTCGTAAAAAGGAACAATACTGACGCCTTGGGGCAAGTCGACCTGGTTTAATTCCCCGATAACGGTTTTAACATTACCGAGAACATCAGAGGTATTTTCCCCTCTTCGCATCAACACGATGCCTTCAATGGTTTCGTTGTTATGATCTTTGCTTAAGATGCCGGAAGGCACTTTAGCGTCAATTTCAACATCGGCGACATCATGGACATAGATCGGCGTTCCTCCGAAGGATTTGATAAAGATGTCGCCGATTTCCGAAACATCTTGTAGCGCGCCCCGGCCGCGAATCACAAAGGACATGCTGCCCCTTGACAGTACGCTGCCGCCGGCGCTTTCGTTATTGCTCTGAATGGCATCGACCACATCGGTCAGGGACAGCCCAAAGCGTTGCAATTGGGCCGGGTTCATCAGCACCGCGTACTGCTTTTCAAAACCGCCAAAGTTAGTGACATCGGCGACTCCTGAAGCACGTAATAAATGCGGAATCACTATCCAGTCATGGATTGAACGAAGTTCGGTTAGATCGTAACGACCGTCCGAGACTAATTCATAGCGTAAAATTTCACCATAAGCCGTTGCCAACGGGCCTAATTCCGCCGAGGCCCCCGAGGGCAAATCCAGGCCGGTTAATTTTTCCTGTATGCGTTGCCTGGCCCAGTAAGCGTCAACGCCTTCTTCGAAGATCAGTTGAACGACAGATAAGCCGAAAATGGTGCGCGAGCGAATGGTATCTACCTTTGGTACATTACGCATTTGAATTTCTATCGGTACTGTGACCTGGCGTTCGACCTCTTCGGGGGCTCGTCCCGGATAAACGGTGATCACTTGCACCATCTGCGCGGAAATATCAGGATAAGCGTCGATCTGCATCCGGGAAAAAGACCATAAGCCCAAAATAATAATCGCAACCGTAGCGCCTAAAACCGTCAGGCGATAATGCATCGCCTTTTTAAGCAATTGCGGAATCATGGTTTAACGCCTTCAGGTTGCATGGCTTTGTTGGCATCTTCATTGAGCAAAGCTTGAACCAGCATGGGTTTTAACAATATTGCGCCATTGCCGATAATTTTCTCTCCGCCCTGTAAGCCGCTAAGAATTTCAACCCGGTCGCCAATGCTTTCGCCTACCTGGACTTCGGTAATCCGCCATAAGCCGGGGCCATCGGCAATAAACACAAAATCCGCATTTTGACTGTGCAGAACGCCATCGGTAGGCACCAATATCGCCGCGCGCGGATCGGTTCCCAAGCCGATTTCCGCATACATGCCCGGTTTAAATTGATTGTTGGCATCCTGTAATTCAAAAAATACCCGTAAGGTATGGCGTTGAGCCGATAACGTCGGCGCCAGGCTTTTTACTTTACCGATAAAAGTCTGATCGGGCAGACCGTAAAACTTGGCGACACAAGCTTGTCCAACGGATACCCAGCTGATTCTTAACTCCGGCACATCGGCCATGATTAACGAAGTGCCTGGGGTGGCATTTTCCAATAACAGCGGATCGACGCCTTCCTGCAGTAATGTTCTTTCCAGCGCAGCGCGGCTGCGGGCTGCCATCGTTAACGCGGTTTCCGCCTCATATACCGACTTTTGGCCTTCCAGTTGCACTTGCAGCAAATTGGCTTCGGCGGCGGTTAAATCCCTGATGGCTTCGGTTCCGGTGGCCACGAGTTTTCGCAGCCGGTCAACCGCCAGTTTTTGCGAATTGTATTGCGCCGCTGTGAGTTCGCGAATTTTGACCAAGCGCTTGGTGTTGAATTCCTTTTCAGCCCGCGCCCGTTGCCAGTCTGCATAAACTCCGGAAAGTTCAATGCTGTTAAATTGCCAACGGTCTTCCATAGGACTGGAGCCGGCCGGTAAACGCGCGACTACGGCACCGGTAACCAGCAGTAACGGCGTGGTTATTTGGTCCTTTTGCACATCCGAAATATTAAATTTTTGTTCCAGCAAGCTTCCCGGTTGCACCGCAATGGTCCGAGGCCCGACAAGCTGTACAACCGCTGAATTATCAACAGGTTTTTGCTCGGCTTCAGTCTGTTGCCACAGTCCGGGCGTCAGCAGGGCAATGGATAATAAAGATATTAATAAGGCTGTTAAGTAGACTTTTGATCGAACAAAGCTGCGCGGCAGGTTGAATTTAACACGGAATGAAGAACTCATAATTTATCGCAATATTTCTTTACCGATAACGGCGTTGAGTTGATATAAAGAATGCCAGTAACTGGACCGACCGTTGATGTGCATACGATAGGTTTCAAGATATATTCGTTGTGCGTCCAGTACCTCTATCAGCGTTTTACCGCCCAGTGCATAGGCTTGGTTGATTTTATCGCGGACATTTTTAGCGGCTTCCAATTGACCGGGATCATCATTGATTAAAATCTGATAGGCTGAGGCAAAAGTGTTTACGGCCTGGTCGATTTCACTGCGTAAATTGACATACTGCAATTGCAGATTAAATTGCGACTGGGATAAAACGGATTTTGCTTTGGCAATATTGCCCTGATTCCGGTCGAAAAGAGGAACAATAACATCAACGCCTGCGCCCCAGGAATTTGCATCGGGAAAACCAATGGCCTGCTGCTGAAATTGCCGGGTAAGACCAATTTTGGGGGTAACTTGCGGGTAGGCTTTGCTTTCCTGCAAGGCGATATCGGCACCGGCTTTATCCAATTGCCTTTGCATGGAAACCAGGTCCGGGCGGTTTTCTTCGGCCAATTTAAAAGCCGTATCGATTGACAGCGGTTTTACCGGCGACTCAACTTCCAGGGTTCCTTTAACCGTAATTGGAATATCATCGGCAATGCCCAATAAAGAGCGCAATTGATTTAATGCCGCAATTAATTCAAGTTCCCGTGCATGAATGTCGCGGTGGCTGCTGAAAATGGACAGTCGTATACGGTCCGCCTCAATAGTGCCCACCCCGCCAAGCGATACCCGGTTAAGAATAATCTGCTCCATTTTAAGCAGGTTGTCCTGGTTTTCCTGCGCCAGTTCCAGCATTGCCTGCGCTTCAAGAACAGAATAAAACGCGGAAATCGTTCCGGCTATTCTAAGGCGAAGGGTATTGGCAAAATCGGCTGAAGCAATATCCACCCCAAGCCGCCCGGAGACTATCGCTGCGGTACGCTTGCCGAATAAAAACCAGTCGATAGGCATCGCAATCCCAATATCAATTTGCGGCGGGCCGCCTTGCCGATCAACGGTAAATCTTTTATCCAGGGGTATTAACGAGCCACCGGCGGAAAAGTCGGGATTCGGCAGCAATCCGGCGGTAATTAAATCCGCTTCCGCCTGATTAATGCTTTCAAAAGCGGCCAAAATAACCGGGTCGGCTTTTAGCGCGGTTTGAACGGCCTGATTTAAATTAAATTCCTGGGGTTGGATTTTTTTAGGGATCGGGTTTGGCTTTTGTTCCGGCAAAGCCTGTTTTTCTTCAGGAAAGGATTTAACGCCGGGTAGCTTGGCTTCCTGCGTATAAATGGGTAATGGGACGGGTTTATATTCTTGCATGCCGCATGCATTTAAAAACACCAGGCTGAATAAGCCTATCAAATTCCGTTTGGGTTTAATGATTCTATTCATTGTCTTAAGGCGGCATTGGCGACTGGTTGAGATTTCGGATTTAAATGCATCATGCCTAGCTTGAAAGCGCCAATAAATGAAGCGATGAGTCGTTGAACAAATTGCGCGATAGTATATCCCATAACGAGTCATCGACTATCCATGTAAGTTGTTCAAAATTAGGTGAAGAGGAAATATTATTGTTCGTGATATGCCGATTTGAAATGGTGCGGCTGTGGATAGTGTATAATTTTTCTTTTGCATCTTTATGACAGATAAAAATTAACAGCAACGCCTAAATTAGATGTTTTTTTTAATACCATAGTCCGAATGCTCATAACACTTCGCAAATTTACCGTCATTTTTCTCGCAGTACTGCAACTGATTGCACCGTTGGTGCATGCGCATGTCGGAGAAAAAGTCGGCTCATTGCCAAATCCCGGCTTGGGAGTATTACATGTTCCAGGCCTTGAAATGTATAGTGTTGATTATGATGAATCGGCTTCCCCGGTAAAAGCGTTTCACGGTAACGTTTTTACGCATGATTTCAGTGCCGACGGGATGCTTATCGGCATTGATACAGGCATTAAATTTAGGCCGTTCAATGCGGCTGCGGATTTGGACAATAGTTACTATCTGCATCAACAGACGACACTATTTAAAACGGCATTATCAGCCACGGATACTAATTTTTCCCCGCAACCGCAGCAATTCGTCTATCGCTTGCTTATCCCTTCGCTTTCCCCTCGCGCTCCTCCTGCTCAATAAATTTCCACTGATATTTTAGTTCTTGCACGACTTCAAAAGCAGAACTTGTTGATTTTATTTGTAAAGCGGCATTAGCTCCGCATTGAGCTTGATCTATGTTTTCCCTGAACCTTTTTAGCCGGTGTTTGCCTGTTTATTTACTGACAGCAGCGCTGAGTTTTGCCGATTCGGCGCCTGTTGTTGAGCATCATGACCCGATTGAAATCGATGCGGCTTTGAGTCTATCCAAAGTCGTCGATTTAACGCTGGAAAAATACCCCGATGTCACCTGGCTTAAATCGCTGGAAGAAGAAGCGGCGGCGATAGGTCGGCGCGGCGACAGCTGGACCGCCGGTGCGCTGCAAGCGGGGCTTCGTTATCAGGAAGCGACCAGCGGCACCTTGCATTATATCGACGGCGATGTGCAAGTGCCGTTATGGAATTTAGGCCAGCGCGATGCAGAACAGAGAGTCGCAAAGCTGTCGGAAAGCAATGCAATGTCGCAATCGGATGCGGTTAAATTACGGGTAGCCGGATTGGTCAGGGGTGCCTTATGGAATATTGCTCTGGCAAACTTAAGTTACGAACAGGCGAAAATCGAGCTTTCGATTACCGATCGGTTATTAGCTAAAGTGCAGCGGCGCGTTGAGTTGGGCGATTTGCCCAGAGCCGATTTCCTGTTAGCCCAAACAGAGCTGCTGCAAAAGCGCTCAATGGCGACTCAAGCTGAAGCGGAATTAATGCATGCCCGTAAACGGTATGCCAGCATCACGCAAATGACAAAAATCCCCAAGGATTATCAGGAGAAGCTGGTCGACATACTGAAAATCCAGCAAAGTCATCCGGTCTTAACAGCGATTAATAGCCAAATAGAACGCAAGCAGGCTGAAATCAATGCGATTAAGTTAATAGGGTCCGGTCAGACCAATGTGGCGGTCGGCATCAACAGCGATCAGTTCACTAATGACGAACGCAGTAACCATACTGCAAGTTTCAATATCGGCGTTGTCGTCCCGTTTGGCGGCAGTGCGCATCTGGCACCGCATGTTGCGGCTATTAATGTCGAATTGAATAGGCTGATTGCAGAACGCGAACAATTGTCCCGCGATTTGGAACAGGCGCATCACGAGGCTGAACATAATTTGGAAGTCAATCAGGTCGAACTGGGTATTGCCAATGAATTGAAACAGGTTGCTGAAGAACATTTAAAAATGACCGACTTAAGCTTTTCGGTAGGGGAAATTAATCTGATGGATTTGTTAAGAATCCAGTCCAGAACCCAGCAAGCGGTGTTAAATGCCAAACAACGCTCAATCATGCTACAGCGCGATATAGCACTTTATAACCAGGCTGTAGGAGTTATGCCATGAGAATGTTTTTTGCCCGTCCCGCCATGTTGGTGCTATTGAGTTTGGCCGGTTCCGGCAGCCATGCAGCTGAAAATATCATTCAAATTTCACAGCAGAATTTTGAAAACCTTGGTGTAAAACTGGGCAAGCCGGAAACGGTCAGCCAATTTCCGGTGTTATCCGCCCCGGCTAATGTGGTGATTCCTCCGGCGCAGGAATACATGGTCAGCGCAGCTCAGGCCGGAGTCATCCATAAACTGAATGTGGCGATAGGCGATAAAGTTGTAAAAGGACAGGTTTTAGCCCAGCTCAACAGCCCGGACTTGTTGACGCTACAGAAAGAATATCTTAAAGCCGACAACACACTGCAATTGGTATCGGCGATTTATCAACGGGACAAAAAACTGCTGGCGGAAGGCGTGATTCCGGACCGGCGCTGGCAGGAAACCGGCAGCCAGTATCATGTTGCCGTTTCCGAGACGGATGCGCAAAAGCAATTGTTGGAAATCGCAGGAATGACGGCCGGAGAGGTTGATCAACTGGGTAAAAATCACCGCTTAACGCGTCAACTCAATGTTCGTGCACCCATTGCCGGGGTTGTGATGGAGCGTTTAGCCGTTGCGGGAACACGTATCGATATGTTGGTGCCGATATACCGCATCGCCAATCTGGATGAGCTTTGGCTGGAAATCGCCATTCCGCAGGAACGCATGGGCGATATTAAAATCGGTGACCGGGTAGCGGTTGAAAACTCGGATGCCAGCGCAAAAATCACCTTGCTGGGGCAAAGTGTTACTCCGGAAAACCAGACCATTCTGGCGAGAGCGGTTTTAGACATTCCTCGATCTCAAACCAAGGTATCGCTACGCCCCGGACAAAGGCTCAATATCCAGGTGATTCAATCCAGCAACAAACCGGCGTTTAAAATCCCTAATACAGCCATTGCCCAGAGTGAGGGTAAAGCTTTTATTTTTATTCATAATCCGCAAGGATTTGCGGTTACTCCGATCACCGTAGTCGGTAAACAGGATGATGAATCGATTATTAACGGCGAACTCACCGGTAATGAAGAAATAGCGGTCAAAGGCGCTGCTGCATTGAAAGCAAATTGGCTGGGATTGGGAGAGGGCGAATAATGGCTAATTTGATTCGCTTTGCGCTGAGCCAGCGCTTACTGATGATGCTGCTGGTCGTGCTGCTGACCGGCGGAGGCTATTATGCGTTTAAAAATATTCCGATTGACGCTTTTCCCGAAGTATCGCCGACCCAGGTAAAGGTTATCGTTAAAGCCCCCGGCATGACTCCGGAAGAAGTTGAAGCGAGAATCACCGCGCCGGTCGAAGTCGAGCTGTTGGGAATTCCGCATCAAACCATGTTGCGATCCATCGCTAAATACGCACTGACCGATATTACCGTTGATTTTAAAGAAGGCACCGATATTTACTGGGCGCGCCAGCAGATCGCCGAACGCTTGAATACGATGTGGGGGAGTTTGCCTGCGGGTGTCGAGGGCGGTATTGCGCCGATGACCACGCCGTTAGGCGAAATGTTTATGTTTACCGTCGAAGGCGGCGGCTTAAGTTTAATGGAGCGGCGCAGTTTGTTGGATTGGGTGATACGTCCGGCCTTGCGCACGGTAGCGGGCGTTGCCGATGTCAACTCACTGGGCGGTCTGGTCAGGAGTTTTGAGGTCGTGCCCGATAACATCCGGCTATCGGCCAGGGGCATCAGCATCGATCAACTGTCAGCTGCATTGGAAAAAAATAACCGCAATGACGGCGCAGGCCGCATAACCGACGGTGAAGAAGCCCTCATCGTCCGTGCCGAAGGCCGCATTAAAACTTTGGATGATGTCAGCGTTATTGTCGTGGCTAACAAAGGCGGCATTCCGATCACCGTCGGCGATGTTGCCGACATCAAAATCGGCGCACTGACCCGTTATGGCGCAGTCAGCAAAAATGGCGAAGGAGAAGCCGTCACCGGGCTGGTGTTGAGTTTGCGCGGAGCTAACGCCAGACAGACCATTGCCGGGATCGAGAAAAAGCTGGCCGAAATCAGCCCCGGTTTTCCTAAAGGTGTTGAAGCCAATGTTTTTTACAATCGCGGCAATCTGGTGGATCATGCGGTAGACACGGTTTTACATGCGCTGCTTGAAGCCATCGCGCTGGTTATCGTCCTGCTGATTTTATTTCTCGGTAATTTGCGCGCCGCGTTGGTTGTCGCATTGGCCTTGCCGCTGGCAGCCCTGTTCACTTTTATTTTGATGAACTACATGGGCATGTCGGCCAACCTGATGAGCCTGGGCGGTCTTGCGATTGCGATCGGCATGCTGGTGGATGCCGCCGTGGTGGTGGTTGAAAATCTGATCACTCATCTGGCGCATGTCGAAAAAGCCCGGCGCCTGCCGCGTTTGCATGTGATTTACCGGGCCACCCGAGAAGTCGCAAGCCCGGTGGTATCCGGTATTTTGATTATTATTATCGTGTTTTTACCGCTACTGACCTTGCAAGGGCTGGAAGGCAAATTATTCACTCCGGTGGCCTTGACCATTGTATTTGCGCTCAGCGGTTCGCTGGTATTGTCGCTGACGGTGATTCCGGTAATCGCTTCCTATCTCTTGAAAGAGGTGTCGCATGAAGAACCCTGGCTGCCCAGGCAATTGCAAAAAATTTACCAACCGGCTCTAGTCTGGTGTCTTGCCAACAGCAAAAAGGTCTTTATTGCGACAGGCTCTCTATTAGCTTTAACCGTGCTGGTATTTACCCAAATCGGCAGCATCTTTATGCCGACCATGGACGAAGGCGACATCATTTTACAACTGGAGAAATTGCCGTCGATTACCTTGTCGCAATCTGTGGAACTGGATCTCCAGGTGCAAAAAAACCTGCGTAAAAACATTCCCGAAATCATCGAAATCGTCGCCCGCGTCGGCTCCGACGAGTTGGGACTTGATCCTATGAGCCTTAATGACACCGATACCTTTTTGATACTCAAGCCAAAAAAGCAATGGCGGATGGACAGCAAAGAGCAATTGCAGGATGAGATTCGCAAAGTCATGGCGCAAACGCCGGGCATTGCCTTTCAGTTTACCCAACCGATCGAAATGCGCGTCTCGGAAATGCTGACCGGGACGCGAGGCGATGTGGCCGTTAAATTATTCGGTACCGATCTGGTCGTGTTAAATGAAAAAGCGCAACAAATAGCCGAGGTGTTGAAGAGCATCAACGGCTCCAGCGATGTGTTCGCCAAACAAAATGCCGGCATGCAGTTTTTACAACTAACCATCGATAAATCGGCAGCCGGGCGTTTAGGTCTGGACAGCGACAGCATTGAAACTTTGCTGCGGGCGCAGATTGAAGGTTTGAAGCGGGGCGTGGTTCAGGAAGGCATTAAACGCACGCCGTTAATTTTGCGCGGCGACAGCAACATCGCTAATTTCGACAACCTGCAAATCGCCTTGCCGGATGGCGCGCATGTGCCGGTCACGGCAATTGCCAAAATAGAAAAAGTGGAAGGCGTGGTATCGGTGAGCCGGGAACACGGCCAGCGCTTTGTGGTCATTACCAGCAATGTTCTGAACCGGGACTTGGTCAGTTTTGTCGACGAAGCGCGTAGAACCGTTGCCGAAAAAGTCGACTTGCCGACAGGCTACACGGTTGAATTCGGCGGTCAATTCGAAAACCAGCAACGCGCTGCGGCGACCTTATCGCTGGTGGTTCCGGTGTCGCTCGGCTTGATTTTTTTGCTGCTGTTTTCAACGTTCGGTTCAGTACGGCAAGCCGTCTTGGTGCTATCCAATATTCCGCTGGCGATGGTCGGCGGTGTTTTCGCGTTGTGGTTATCCGGCGAATATTTATCGGTACCGGCATCGGTCGGCTTTATCGCGTTGCTGGGGATTGCGGTGCTTAACGGCGTGGTCATGGTCAGCTATTTTAATCAGCTGATCGCAACCGGCATGGATTTAGCTAAAGTAGTGCTGGTCGGCTCATCCAGGCGTTTGCGGCCGGTGCTGATGACAGCCAACATCGCGGCATTTGGTTTGATCCCGTTGCTGTTTGCAACCGGGCCGGGATCTGAAATTCAGCGTCCTCTGGCTATCGTGGTTATCGGCGGCTTGGTGTCATCGACCTTTTTGACCTTATTCTTATTGCCGATTTTATTTAAATTATTTGGCTTGCAGCCGGAGGCCAGGCAATGAACAGCAAGGAATATTTAGTCACACTCAACGTACCGCTTAGTATCGAAGAAGAAATTGTCGACTGTCTGTTGATGCTGGAATCGGAACACGGCTTTAGCAGTTTCCCGGTCAACTCCCACGACCATAGAAATGAAGGCTTGTCGCTGGCTGAGCAGGTTACCGGGCGGCAGAAAAAAATCCGTTTTCAAATGTATGTGCCGGAGCAGGAATTGGCCCAATTATTGGATCAACTGAGAGCGGATTTTTCCGGTTCGGGGATTAAATACTGGGTGCTGCCGGTGGTTGAGGACGGGGTTATTTGAGGACGTTTTTTCACCACGAAGGCACGAAGTTTTTTTATCGTTCCCAGGCCGGAAGCGTGGGAACGATGAGATTTACGAAAGCAGAGAGGCTAATAAAGGCCGCAGATTATGCTTTTGGCGCTGCCGGGTTAACCGGTTGGCGATAATGATGCTCTTTAATTCAGTCAGCGCCAGCGCAAAGTCATCATTAACCACCAGATAATCGAACTCGTCATGATGGCGAATTTCGGTAACCGCATCGCGCATTCGGCGGGCAATAATTTCTTCTCCATCTTGGCCCCGGTTTCTAAGGCGCTGCAACAGCACTTCGGTCGATGGCGGCAGGATAAAAATCGATAGGCTTTCGGGCAGTAGTTGTCTTATCTGTTCTGCGCCTTGCCAGTCGATCTCGAGAATGACATCCAGCCCTTTTTTTAAATTTTCTTCCACGGTCTGTTGTGCAGTGCCGTAAAAATTATCAAATACCTGGGCATGTTCAAGAAATGCCTGTTGTTCCTGCATGGCTTGAAAGTCTGCGACACTGACAAAGTAATAATCCCGGCCATGCGTCTCACCGGGCCGCATCTGGCGAGTGGTATGGGAGACCGATACGGTCAAGCCATCCAAATCGGCAACCAGTTGTTTAACCAGGCTGGTTTTACCGGCGCCGGACGGAGCTGAAATAATATAAAGTTTGCCGAGGTTCATAAAGTTTAAGATCAAAGCTCAAGATCGAAGCGGAATAGATAGGTTTTTTTTGATTTGTGTACACAATTCAAAAATCCGCATGATACAGGATGCTACAGCTAGGGCAAAGTAACGGATAGGGCTGAGGTATGTTTTGCCGGGTCCTGAATTTCAATCGTGGAGTTGTACTTGCCGTTTATATCGGCTTATCGTTAGCCGTAGGAGCGGGCCGCGCCCGCGAACGAATTGCGGCTGGGGATAAATCGCGGGCACGGCCCGCTCCTACGAAAAGGTATTTGCAATGTCATATTTGTCGGGTGTAATTAGCTCATGGTGGGAGAAGCAATGACTCAGGTAGGTGTAAACAAATTAATTGTAGGAGCGGGCCATGCCCGCGAATGGATTGGGGCCGGAAATAATCGCTGGCATGGCCCGCTCCTACGACCGAAAAATCGGCCAGGACATCAGGCTTTGCGTAAGGGACGCGTGTCGTTGCCTAATCACGCTTATTTGATAACCGCCACAACGCTAAATCGGCAATGTTTTTTTGCCGAATTTAACGCCGGTTGCGCCGCGTCTCGGTGTTTTGAAAACGACAAGATTTTGGGTGATGCCCGGATGCTTGCTTGGGTTCTGATGCCGGATCATGCGCACTGGCTGGTTAATCTAGGTGACCAAGATGGCTTGAGCATGGTTGTCAACCGGTTGAAATCATCCAGTTCAAGGTTGGCAAATCTCAAGCTTGATCGGCGCGGGATGCTCTGGGAACCGGGGTACCATGATCATGCCTTGCGCGCCGAGGAGGATTTACTCACTATTGCCCGGTACATTATTGCTAATCCTTTGCGGGCGGGGTTGGCTCAACGGAGAGGAGACTATCCGTTTTGGAATGCGATTTGGGTTTAATGTTTGGGTTGACGGTTTTCGCGGGCACGGCCCGTTCCTACACAAAATATGATTGTTACAACGTTCGGACTACTCGCCGTTTTCTGGCTTAAACGCATCGCTATCAATATAAATATCGATAGGATTCTCCGGTTTAATCATCGCAACCGGTAAATCCTCGCCGGAACGCCACAAATTAACCGCTTCCTGCTTGTTCGTGCCGGTGATCAAAAAGATTAGTTCACGCGTGTTGCTTAAAGCCTTGGCGCTGATCGAAACGCGCTCCGGCGGCGGCTTGGGCGAGTTGTAAACGGCATGCACCAGCTCATCCTGTTGATGTTGATGGCCCGGAAACAGGCTGGCGGTATGGCCATCTTCGCCCATGCCCAGCAATACCATATCAAACATACCGGCCTTGGTGACCGCAAGCTTATAGCGATCGGCCGCTACTTCCGGCCCCAGTTCGGCGGGCATGGTATATATCTGCTGCGCAGGAATAGCGACTTTATCCAGAAAAACCCGGCTAGCCATTAAGCTGTTTCTGTCCTGGTGATCGGCAGGCAGACAGCGTTCGTCGCCGTAATATATAAACCAGTTAGCCCAGTTAGCCCAGTTAGCATTCGATTCGGCCAGCAGTCGATAAACTTTTTCCGGAGTGCTGCCTCCGGCTAAAACCAGCTTGAATTTGCCGCGTTCCGAAATAGCCGATGTTGCGGCGTTAAGAATTTGCTGGCAGGCAGCATCTGCAACCTGTTCTGCGGTTTCCAGATAATGCCAGCGGCTGTTTTTTTGCATTTACGTACACTCCGGGGTTAATGAGCTGCGCCAGGATTGGCTTTCTTTGTCGAATAAGCGGCGGCTGTCTTCAGGGCCCCAGGAACCTGCGGGATAAGTGACAATATAATCACGCTCAATCGCCCAGGTTTGCAGGATAGGGTCGACAATACGCCATGCATATTCTACTTCATCAAAACGCAGAAATAACGAGCGATCGCCTTTTAATACATCCAGCAATAAGTCTTCATAGGCATCGATGGCTTTTTCGTTCTCCTGGCGGAAACTGGCGTCCAGGCTGCTGGAGCGGGTGCGCATTTCCAGGCCGGGTTCTTTGACAGTCATTTCTATACGGATGAACTCTTCAGGCTGTATGCCCAGCAATACCCAATTAGGGTTCATGCACTGCACTTCGGTGCCGCGAAAAAACTGTAACGGCGGATGGCGAAAACAAATCGAAATAACCGATTGCGCCTTGGCCATGCGTTTGCCGGTACGCAAGTAAAACGGCACGCCGCGCCAGCGCCAGTTGTCGATATACAGCTTTATTGCGGCATAGGTTTCGGTCATGCTGTCGGGGGGGATGCCGTCTTCCTGTAAATAGCTGTTGACCTGCTCACCGTTGATGCGGCCTTTGGCATATTGAGCGCGGAAGGCATGGCCATGTACCGCTTCTCTGGGGATAGGACGGATAGATTTTAGTACTTTGACTTTTTCGTCGCGCAGGGACTCGGCTTCCATCGAAACCGGCGGTTCCATCGTGACCAGCGTCAGCAATTGCAATAGATGGCTTTGCAACATATCGCGCATGGCTCCGGCTTTGTCATAGTAGTCGGCGCGGCTGCCGATGCCGATGTCTTCTGAATGGGTGATCTGGATATGGTCGATATAATTGCGGTTCCATAACGGCTCCAGCATCACATTGGCAAAGCGGAATACCAGTACGTTTTGCACCATGCCTTTACCCAGGTAATGGTCGATGCGGTAAATCTGCTCTTCGGTTAAATACCGGCTGATGCGTTTTTGTAATGCCTGGGCACTGTCCAGGTCATAGCCGAAAGGCTTTTCGATAATGACCCGTCGCCAACCGTATTCTTCATCGAAGAAGCGGTTATTGCTTAACATTTCCATGACTGTGCCAAAGTCCGAGGGACTGATAGAAAGATAGAACGCGGTGTTTTTAGGGAACTGGTTTTCCTGGTTCAGCGTATCGGCCAGCTCGGTATAACACTGAGCTTGTTCTATGTCGCCTCGATGATAATGCATTCGGGCGCTGAAACGCTGAAAAACAGTCTCGTCAAAGTCGCCTGGAATCTTGTCTTCAAGCATCTGCCTGACTTCCGCCAGCCATCTTGCCTGATCCCATGGCCGTCGGCCTATTGCCACAATACGGGTGCCTTCAGGCAGGCGATTTGCCGCATCAAGATGATACAGCGCGGGCATTAATTTAATCCGGGACAGATTTCCGGTGGCGCCAAAAATTGCGTATGTGCAGGGCTCGGCTTTCATCGGTTGTACCTCGCTGTTAGTAGGGGGAGATCAAACCATTGCTGGCAATATTTGAAGAGCATACCGGGAGTTTGGAAACCGGCGCAAGCAATTATATCGTCCAGTCTTCGAGCTCTAATTCAGCACTCTTGCCTGTCCCGATTAAAAGTATCGGTATGATCTTCCAAATCAAACGCCTTTGATTCAATACGTTGCACCATTTTCTCCCATCTGGAAGCGGCCTTTTGGGATTGTTGGGCTTCTTGTTTTAAGCGCTCTTCAAGTTATTTAATGCGCTGTTGAACAAGGGCTTTGGGTAAAGTATCGGGAACGTTGATTAGCATTTGCATGGTGTTTTAACCGCTGGGTAGGTGGTTATCGATTTTGTTGGCGTTGAATTCACTGGCGCGTAATTCTTTCTGTTAATCCGGCCTGTTTCTTGGTCGGCACTTGGCAATAACGCAAATAACATATTCCATTAAAGCGCTGTTGATTGACAGCAATACCCAATGTATATACAGTTTGTGCATACTATGAAATGAGGACACCATCATGACTTACGCTCGCGTGTTTCAGTCCGGCAACAGCCAGGCCATTAGACTGCCCAAGGAATTCCGTTTGGAAGTCGATAGGGTAGAAATTTTTCGGCGCGGAGACGAAATCGTGCTGCGTGAACATCCGGCGAACGCTGCCGCTATCTTTGATGCACTGGCCGGCTTTCCGGACGATTTTATGGCGGACGGCCGTGAGGATACTCTGCCTCAAGAAAGGGAAGCGCTTTGATGGCGGAGCGCTACCTGCTGGACACCAACATCTGCATCTATATTGCCAAGCATAATCCGCCGGCCGTGCGCGAACGCTTCGCTCGGCACGCGGCCTCCGAGCTGGCTATGTCAGTCATCACGTTGGGCGAGCTTCGTTTCGGCGCTGAAAAAAGCCAGTCCCGTGAGCGTGCGTTGGCTTCTATCAACCAACTTGAAGCGCTGATCCAGGTTGCTCCGCTCTCTGAGGCCGCCGGAGAACACTACGGCCAAATCCGCGCAGCCCTGCAAAGTAGCGGGCAGATCATCGGCAACAACGACCTTTGGCTGGCAGCTCATGCTCGCGCCGAAGGCTGGATTTTGGTTACTAACAACGAACGGGAATTTGTTCGTGTTGATGGGGTGCAGGTTGAAAATTGGGTAGAAGCAGACAGGCCATAGTCTTTCATATTGTCCAGTCTACCAATTCTAATTCAAGGTTAAGAAAGTGAATGTCTTTATAGACTTTGTCCGCGCTGACTAAAACGGCTTTATGATTTAATGCGCTGGCGGCAATCATTAAATCGATAGTATGTTTTTTCAGATTTTCCGGGTTTATTTTTCGTAACTCTTTAAACAGCTTTTTTAAATCGCCGAAAATTTCCGCCGCCGTTGGCGAGAGAGGTAAAACGATGAGGTCTTGTTGGATTTGTTGAATAGTGGCTTTTATTTCGGCTTTTTTATGCGCTGTGGAATTCGCAAACGCATACTCAAATTCGTAAAGCGTTAATACGGAAATAAAAATATCATCGCCTTCTTCCAGTGCCAGTAATTTTTCAATAACGCTGTTATGGTTACCGGATGAGGGATTATAAATATCGGAAACCGTATTGGAGTCGAGTAGATATTTCATTCCGGCTTGTCTTTGAAATTAAAAGATTCCCTGAACTCTAGCCTGTCCCGATTGAAAGTATCGGTGTGATCTTCCAAATCGAACGCCTTTGATTCAATGCGTTGCACCATTTTCTGCCATCTGGAAGCGGCCATTTGCGATTGCTGCGCTTCTTGTTCTAAGCGTTCTTCAAGTTCCTTGATGCGCT
Organism: Methylobacter sp.; assembly: GCF_036845245.1. NCBI lineage: Bacteria > Pseudomonadati > Pseudomonadota > Gammaproteobacteria > Methylococcales > Methylococcaceae > Methylobacter > Methylobacter sp. The sequence continues at coordinate 84,519 of NZ_DAIUEH010000004.1, read as the reverse complement.
GTTGAACAAGGGCTTTGGGTAAAGTGTCGGGAACGTTGATTAGCATTTGCATGGTGTTTTAACCGCCGTGTGAGTGGTTTTCGGTTGGGGCAGGGTTAAATTCGCTGCCGCGTAATTGTTTCCACTTTTCATCGTCTTTCATTAAATCATCCAAGAAAGCGATGAATTCTTGATATTTTTGTCTGATTTGTTCTTCGGTTACTTTTTCGTCAGCGCGATTTTTATAGACAAAATCGACTAATTTATCTAAATCGCCGACTGTGATTTTTCCACTAATTTTTGCTAATGGAAATAACATACGCGGACTAATTCCATCTAATTTAAACGTTGATTTTTGTTTATAAGGCTCAACTTTTAAAGCTAATTTGTTGTAGTTAGATAAACATGGAATAGTTTCTCTTTTTCTCCATGAAAAAAGGCTAACTTCTTTTTTTAGAAATGTCTCTATACAGTACCATTGGATACTTTTGCTTGAAATAGATTGTTTCTCTTCTTTATTTAATAGTAGTGCTTCTATATTTTCCGATTCAAAGATAGAGTATTCAGAGGTAAATCCTTTACCTGCTAAGAATTTATTTACCAATGGAAAAACAGAATTTATTCTATTTATTTCTATTTTATATTTCGTAGTATTGTTAGATTCTGATTTAAACAATCTGGATAGTGTTTTTAAATAGTCACTTTGTGATTTTTTCTCAAAAAATGGCTTAATATTAGAATATAAAATTATTGCTTCGGCTTCTTCAAGCTGCTTTATACGCATGCCTACTTTTTGGCCATCTATTAAGGTCCATGATAAAAATTCATCCCAATTGATATTAAAGTAATCAGGAGTTTTCCAGTTCATAAGCTCGTATTCTGCCGCTACTATAGCCTGTTCAATACAATCTAGGTTGTCGTAATATAATTTACCTCTAGGAGTTTTAAAAAAGCTCTGAACCGCATTGCTGATACGCTCAAATAATATTTTTCGAGTATCTTTTTTAAACTTATTTCTATTAATTGTAACAATCTCATCAGCTTTTTCATCTAATAAATTAACAGCAACTTTTAGAAAATTAAAAGATAAGTCAGAATGTTCATCTAAGTGTTGTCCTCTATAATAATAGTTTAAATTACTATCATACGAGAAAGTTAGCTCTATTAATTCCAGCTTATCGGAGGCTGAGTAATAAATATCTTCTGCTTGTTCAGTTAACGTAGGAATAAATTTTTCGTTTATAGAATATTCAGAGAAATCAAGAGTTCCATTTAAAAAACTAATATAGAAAAAATCTTTTACTCCTTCACAAATATTTAGAATGTTAAAGTCTTGTTCTATATCTACTAACTCATCGTATCTCTTTAAGGCTTCACTTGAATAACCATCTGTCCATCTTACAGAGCCTGTGTTTTTATCACTTTTATAAATAAATTCTAGCTTGGTGCCATAATCGCTAAAATTCCATGTTTCGCTTGTTCTAAAATAAATGTTTCCTTTTTCTTTGCCTGTCGGGTTTGTGAGTTTTATTTCTAGAGTTTCTCCTGTGTCAATGCTGCGGGTATTAATAATAACTTCATCGGTTAATAAAAAAGCACTTTGTAGCCCGATGCCGAAGATTCCAGATGGACGCATCCAAACAGGCATTTTTTCAATAATTTCTCTTCGTGCAATATTTTTTACCGAGCCACCAATTTGAGATATATAAAATAAGTCCTTTCTTGAAATACCTGTGCCTTTATCAATGATGGTAATACGCCAATAATTAAACTCTTCCTCACAATGATCTTTTTCTATAGTTACTTCAATCGGAAACTTTTTAAAAATGTTTCGTACATTTTCAGAACGTGGTTCATCGGTTTCTTTTATAACAATAGAGCCTTTTTTATAAGTTTCGTTGTATTCTCTCCAAATTCTTATTAGAGTTGCATCTACGGCATTTTGTAACAACTCGCGCATAGCTTGTTCTTTACTTTCATATAATCCGGCTCCCTGTAATAACCCGATAACTTTTTCTCGATCAAGCTCAAAATGCGGACGCTGATTTTCGCTGAATACTTGCCAATCTTTTAAATGGGCTTTTAAATCGCCCACCGACGGCAATAGGCCGAAACTACGCTCCGGCACAATATCAAACCAGCGGCTCATTTGATTTTTTACCTCGTCGCGCAGCCAACCGAACCATTTTGTGGTCTCGATATAGCTTTCGTAGTCAGGGCATTCCGCTTCAATTTCGATATGGTCAGGGTCGGCGCGGAAATGGCGAATCGCTAAATGCTTTTGACGGTGGGATTCGCTCAATTCCGGCAATTTTCCGGCCACTTTCATCATGACCGGGCAGAAACGGTTATCGTCCAAATCCAATAAATCGCCTAAACGTAATGAACACGCGATAAAACGGGGATGGCAATCGTCCGTGCCAATGCCGACTTGCTGTTTAGGCAATTCCATAACCTTATCAAAGCTGTCGCCGTGATATGCACAGATTCTGCCTAATAAACTAAAGAAACGGGCCGGCAATAATTCGTTGCGCGGCGAATTCAAACCGATTTCGTCAAAAGGATTCGGAATGATTTTATCGGCTCGGTCCGGGTGTTGAGCGCGATAAAAATCGGCAATGATTTCCCGTAACAGTTTAATGGCTTGAAAAGGCGAAATATCGACGCTTGCGAAAATTGAACTGGCGGTTTTTTCTTTGCTGGCAAGCAGCGCATTCATAACAGTTAATACATCGCCGTTTGCGGAATATTTGGCTTTTTCAACGTGTTTTTTAATAGCGTCATAATCTTCCTTAAGCTGTTCGTCGGAAATAATCATGCCTATATCGTGCAAATAAACCGCTTCCAATAACAGCCAAGTATCGGTCGGGCTTAATTTCGCTATATTGTCCGGGCCTAGTAAGCGTTCAATGTGGACGAGTATTTGCCGTGAATGCGATTCATCATGACGGCTGTAATGCGGAAAATAAACGCCGACGTTTTGCAACGCTTTTGCAATTAAGCGCTCATCGAATGTCCATTGCGATTCCAGCGGTTTATAAATCGCATCCTTTTCGGCCCAGTCTTTTAGGTGTTTGATTAATTGAGTCGCCATGATTAATATAATTTTTTGGATTTGTTAAAAACTGAAAGAGAACCGTATTAATCAGTTCAATATCGCAATATTCAAAATCTCTTTCATTTTCTCGTTCTTACACGGTGCATCACTGCTATTAAGTTAAGCTCATCGATACTCCGTAGGAGCGGGCCGCGCCCGCGATATTTACACAGCCATTGCAGAGTTGTGCTGCCATTATCGCGGGCGCGACCCGCTCCTACAACGCTTAACTTAATGGTAGTGCGCGGTGCATGAGTATGAGAAAACTTGTGTGTAGTAGAGCAAGTGCTACTCCACGAAGGGATGGCTAATACTTAGCCGATCTTCGATGAACTGACCATTTTGCATGTCTTCACTGATTAGCTTTGTGCAGCCATGTTCCAGCGCGGAAGCAATGATCAAAGAGTCCCCGTAGCTGTACCGATAACGGTTTCTGATCAGATAGGAGTTTTTTTGATTTGGTATCGACGAAAACCTTATCGGTCATGCCATTCATCTCTGCTGAAAACGGTCAGGTTTTCTACTTTTTTGCTTTGTTTTAAAAACCGGTCAAAAGCAAGCTCATCTTTTTTATCGCCGACTTCATCGACCATAACGATGATTTTAGCTTTATTGCTGTTTTGTAATTCTTTATAGCGGACAGGGATATGGACGATGCCGTTGTGTCGATATGGGTTTCAAATTCTACTGCATACATGGCTTTCACCGTAGGGATTGGAGATGGCTGGATTCTAACACCGAATGTTGTAACTCGGTAAGACGGATCTGTAGGGCGGCAATAGCGTAGCGTATTGCGCCGTATGAAAGCATGATAAAGCCCAGCTCCTGAATGAAGCTTGGGAAATTCAGGTTTTTTAGCTTTGATAAAACCGTATTGCGTAAGCGACATACGGAATACAAAGTTGTGAATAACTGATATTACGCAGACACATGATAAAAAGCGTCGTCCACGAAAGGCACAAAAAGCACGAAAAGAAACGGTTCCGAGGACGCCCCGCCGGTTCAGAACATTGCCGGTTAGACCTTCCAGGTTTTAAAAACCTGGAAGGTCTGCCGATCAGCTTGTCTATGGATGGATGTAATCTGGAATAAATTTATTTCAACAACCTCGAAAGGGATGTAAAGAATGACGCTGTCAGCGACAAATCCAGGGCTGAACTTTTCGTGCCTTTCGTGTTTTTCGTGGACAGTGTGTAACATCATGAATAGTTAGAAGCTACAGAGATAAACCAAAAAAGATGGGTTAGGCTGCTTGCCTATGCGGACGACGCTCTGGTGAACCATGCAGAGGCGAAGTAGCGTAACTAAATGTTTTATTTAAGCAGTGTAAGATGTCGACGCAGTTTTACCGCCATGTCCGGTCCAATCGGTATGAAAAAACTGGCCTCTGGGTTGATCAACTCGTTCATAAGTATGCGCACCGAAATAATCCCTTTGCGCCTGCAATAAATTAGCCGGTAATTTTTCAGTGCGATAGCCGTCGTAATACGCCAGGGCGGAAGAGAATGCAGGTGTCGGAATGCTTAATTCAATACCTAATATCACCGATTTCCGCCAGCCTTCATCGGCTTCTTTCATCGCATCGGCAAAAAAATCGGCGAACAGCAGGTTTTCCAGATCAGGATCGACATCATAGGCTTGCTTGATGTCGTTTAAAAACCGGCTGCGGATAACGCAGCCGCCGCGCCACATCAGAGCGATATCGCCATAATTGAGCGACAGGTTATATTCTTTCGAGGCTTCACGCATCAAACGAAAACCTTGTGTGTAAGAAATAATTTTGGCCGCGTACAAGGCATCGCCAATAGCCGCAATCATGGCTTTCTTGTTGCCGATGAATTTCAGTGTCCGTCTGGGCAAGATGGATGCCGCCTTGAGCCGTTCCTCTTTTTGGGCGGACAAGCAGCGGGAAAATACCGACTCGCCGATCAAGGTTAAAGGAATGCCAAGGTTCAACGCATCAATGACGGTCCATTTACCGGTGCCTTTCTGCCCGGCTGTGTCGAGGATTTTTTTCAGCAGCAGCTGGCCGTCTTCATCTTTGTAGGCCAAAATGGCGGCGGTAATTTCAATCAGGTAAGAGTTTAACGGGCCTTGGTTCCATGCGGCAAATATCGAGCGGATTTCGTTAGCGCCTAGACTCAAGCCGTCGGACAGCAATTGATACGCTTCGCCGATCAACTGCATATCGCCGTATTCAATACCGTTATGCACCATCTTGACGTAGTGCCCGGCCCCGTTATCGCCAACCCATTCGCAACAAGGTTCGCCGTCAACCTGTGCGCTGATAGCCTGGAAGATGGGTTGAACGGTAGGCCATGCGTCTTTATTGCCGCCGGGCATAATGGACGGCCCGTGTCTTGCGCCTTCTTCGCCGCCGGAAACGCCTGCGCCTACATAAAGGATATTTTGTTCCTGCAGGGAGAGGGTGCGGCGCGTGGTGTCGGTAAATAACGAATTGCCGCCGTCAACAATAATATCGCCGTCCGATAACAGCGGCACCAGCTTGTCGATATATTGATCGACAACTTCTCCGGCTTTTACCATTAACATGATAATGCGTGGCGATTCCAGCTTATCTACCAGCTCTTCCAGCGAGTGCGCGCCGATAATTTGCGTGTTTTTAGCCGGGCCGTCCAGAAATTCATCTACTTTAGTTAGGGTGCGATTATGTACCGCTACTATAAAACCATGGTCGTTCATATTAAGAGCCAGGTTTTGACCCATGACTGCCAAGCCGATTAGTCCGATATTTGCTTTCATAGTTATTTCTTGTGTTTAAAAAAATGAGGATGAAATTTACTGCCATGCTTCACGTAGCGCAGCTAATTCCAAGTTTCGCTAATCATGAACGAAAGACAGTCCGGATTATCGGATATGATTATTTACAGCTGCTTAATTCATTTGGACGAACTGCTAAAAGTAAAAGATTAGAGTAAACGGATTGTTCAGACAATCCGTAAACTTACCTAATTTGATGTGCCTGATAAGGATAGAGAGGTGGATTTACTACGAAAGGCTTCCTGCCTTTGTAGCGAATAAAAAATGTTTAAGTGTCTGTTTAACGATATGCCGTGTTTAATCGGCCATTGTGGGTAATGGGGAATTACTATATAGCACGGGCGTTATTCGGAACTGGTTTTGCCCATCCGGATTCTGGCACGGACCAGTGCGGTAATGACTACTATCAGCAAAACTGCCAACGACAGCTCCAGCGTTACGAACGCGGCAATTTTAAAGTACGCAAATAGCGGGTCGACAAACCTGACCAGCCAACCGCCTGCTTCGTCAGCTAACGCCGCCGCATAGGTCAAGCCGCTCAGCCAGATTTTCAGCCGTACCGGAAACTCGGTCATCAGCATTAAATGGGTTAACGTCAGCACCAGCATGCCCATCGAGAACAGATGAAAATGCGAAACTTCCAGCATGCCTTGATAGCTGCGCGGTTGGGTAAATTGTTCTTCCGAACCCAAGTAATAGGCAATCACGGAATCGGGCGTTAAGCTCATGTGATGAAAATACATCATGCCGTTGCTGACCCATAACAACGCGATATAAACCAGAAACATCAATACCAGGGTGTTTATTAACGATTTACGATGCTGCTCGCCGGTAACAAAATAACGCATTACTGTTTACCCTGATCTTTTACCAGAACCTGATAAATCGCCATCACTTTGCGGACACTGCTGACAGCCGCTCTTGTGCTTAAGGTCGCGCCGCTGATGCCGTCGATACCTTTATTAAAATCCAATTCGGTTAACGGATGTTTATATAATTGTTCAAACCAGCGTTCCGGCGGCTGATACTCCGGCGGTTCATGGAAAGCGAGCGTAGTGACGTTGCGTAATTCGCCATCCGCTGTCAGCACTATCAGCAGTGTTTCCGGCTTGGTTCTGACGGTGACCGTTTCAATCGCGGCATAACCCAATATCTTGCCTTGATTTTTGCCGACATAGAAGGTGAACAAGCCGGAATCCAGTTTAACCTTGGCCAGTTCCTCAATTTTTGCAACTTGTTGCTCATCGGGGAATAACGATAACTGTTCGACTTGGTTGTCTTTGCCGAACGCCAATTCCAGCGCTTCATTCTTGCTGTAAAAGATTGTGGCGAAGCTTGGGGTCACTGCGATTAGCAGCAAAAAAAGCAAAACAATCAATCCCCCTTGTTTAATTATTTTCATTATAAGCCCTGTTGTTTATCGATAAAAAAATATGATCAGTTTAACAGGGCCGATAAATGATAGCAGAGGGATTTTTGACTTAGCCCCATTAACCGACCTTAGCAACAACCTGGAGCTACTATTTAATCTTGTAACCATCAGTCAGCGTCTGAAGAAAGGCAACAAGATCGTCTATTTCCGAATCGCTCAGCATAAGCTCGCCAAGCTCGCGATAATTGACGTTTTCCGCCACTTCAGGGCTTGGCCAGCAACGGCTGTTGAGGGCTAGAGCTTCGACCACAAACAGGTTGTTGCAAACAGGAAGTGTGTCTCGGGTGCTGTAAAACGCGACGACGCCTCTTAGTGTTTTAAAATAACCGTTGTGCATATAAGGTCCGGTTACGGCAATATTACGCAAACTGGGCACTTTAAATTTGCCGTTCTGGGGAGATTCGCCAACAAAGCCGCCTAATCCGATGTCGACAGCTGACCAACCTTCCGGATTGAACTCCACCAAGGTATAAAATGGATTTTCGGGATTTCTGGGAACGCCCAAGTTATCGTAGGTAAAATCGGTAAATAAAGGCGGTGTGCCGTCTTTTGCGGGTCTGCTGGGATGACAGGCCGCGCAGTTGCCTTTGTTCGAGTCTTCAAATAATTTTCGGCCGCGTTTTTCCTGTTCTGTGAATTTTGTTTTACCGGCCAGGAAGTAATCATATTTAGAGTCGAAACGCTTAAATACCGGCGATTGTTCAAATGTGGCAATAGCGTCGGCAATATTGTTATAAGTCTCGTCGGTATAGTTAAAAGCTTCCGCGCCATAAACGTATCTAAATAATTCCGCATAGTCGGACTCGCGAACTTTATTCACTACCGTAAATGCATCCGGGTTAGCCATTTCAATCGGATTGAGGAAAGGTCCTTTTGCTTGGTCGGCCAAAGTTGCAGCCCGGCCGTCAACAAAAAAACCGCCGGTAAATAAGCCGTGTTTACGATCGAGATAAAAGGCTGGACTAAATGCCGCATAAAGCAACGTAGGCGCATTGCGGGGACCCTTGAGTCCGGGTATTACACCTTTGGACGTCGGCAGACTATTATCGGGATCGACAAAAGCAGTATCAGGGCTATGACAACTTGCGCAAGCCTGGCCGGGCGGTGTGGATAGGTTGGTATCGAAAAAGAGCCGCTGGCCCAATTGCGCTTTAGGGCTAAGTTGCTCTGCACCCGGAAGAACCGGGACTCCGGCTTCAACCGCAACACAAAATATCGATATTGCCGAAGTTGCAATCAGCCTATGTCGGCGTGTCATAAGGTTTGTAAACGAAGAGGGCATAAAAGACATGATCCGGTTTCCTTCAGGTGATTAGTTGTATGGTTTTACTAAAGCGTTTCGGTCTAGAAAATAAAACCAAATCCTAAGTGGAAGTCATCGGCCAGAGAGCCTTGTTTGGCAACAAAGTTACGATAATCGGCTTTAAGTACGACATTTGGAATAGGTTTGTATTGCAAACCCACCTGATAGATTTTCCAATCTTTGGTTGGGTCATCGTCAAAGCCGTTAGGTGCTTTGGCAACGGTATCGAGGTGCTCGAAACGTAAAAACGGCGCAAGGTATTGCGTGGTATCCGGTAATACCAACGGTAAAATATCGTAGCCCGCTTCAGTGTACCAGCCGAAGTTTTGTGAACCGACGACTTCACCAACGGAAGCACTGACAAGATCGGCATTGTTGATATGACCCCAAGAGCCCAGCGTGCGAAATTCCAAGCCACGGTATTTCCATTGCACATGCGCTTCATAGAGCTGGGTGAAAACGTTTGATTTTTGTCCTGCAAAAGTCTGGTTTTGACCGGAATTACCGACATAAGCGGAACCGCCAACGGTCAATCCAGGAACCATGTTCGGGTCATAATCCACGCGCGCCACATAGCCGAAGTTTTCCGCATTTGCATTACTGCCGCCGCCGCGACCTTCCGCAATGCCATCAGAACTAAATCCTTTGGCATCCAGGCCGTTAACTACGTAGGCGGTATAAGTCAGGCTTGGTGTAATTGCACCAAATATACCCGCGCCCATTTCCCGCCAAGTGCTGGGGATGATGCGCTGTTCAACCAAGGGTCGCTGATTACCGAAGTAGAAAAGCGGTTCATGAATCCGGTTGACCAAGCCCATCGGCATCAAAACCAGACCTGCGCGAGCATTGACCTTTTGATTAATAAAGAAATCCAGCGACGCAAATTCGACTCCGACTTCTCCTTTTAATTCATCGCCTTCTCCACTGCTGGCATGTTCGAACTCAATTTCACTATTGAAGAGAATGCGGTCGGTAAATTTATAACCTACATAGAGAACCATTCGTTCAAGATCGGCTGTGTCTTTTTCGTCACCCTTATCTCCCACATTAGCCTTATAGCTACCTTCGCCATAGCCGCCAATGGACAAGCCCTTACCCGCTGAATAAATCTTGGATGCCGCTGGTCCCAAGCCATAAGCACTTTTGTATTTCGTTTCTTCCGGAATGGACAGATTGGTACGCAACTTTTCAACTTCCTGGCTCAGCACATCGGTTTTGCGCTCTAAAGTTTTTACGTCATTGCCGGCAGTTTTGGCTGGGGCGGCAGGAGCGGTAGCAACAGGAACAGGAGCGTTCATCGCCGCTTTCATTTCATCGATTTGCTTTTGCTGCGCTTGGATGATTTTCCACATATCTTCCATAGTCTGTGGTTTTTCCAGTGCGCTGACAGGCGCGCTCAAAGCGAGAAGCGCTGTCAATATTTCGCCTTTTAAGAATTGTTTATTTTTTTTCATTTATACAGCCCTCTCACAAATAATTAGTGAAAAGCAGTATAGATTAAATGGTTATAAAGACGCAAACGATTCCTATTTAAAAAATAGGGTTTTGCCTATTCTCTCAGATCCTCTACTTTAATTGGAACTTGTAATATGAATTCGCCTTTGTAAATTTGAAAGCAAAACGGTTTTAGGTTTTGCTAAAGGGACGAGAACTTTTATTGCTCGCATCATTAAGCTGATGCTCAAAAAATGGATACGCGAGCGTAGTTTTAGTAGGATTGATTTTGTTTCTGTAATTGCGAGATTAAACCCTGAATAGCCGGTTCCTGCGCCATAATGCTTTCACATAACCGGAATTGGCTGATTGCTCGTTGTAAGTTCTGCCCGTGCTCTGTTACTTTGAAATACCGGTTTCCTTCCAGGTAATCGGTATAAAACCGGATGCCTAATTCGAAAGGAATCAGCCGGATAGCGGGATATAAATAGTAATAATCGTGTTCGGTAAAAAACGCGCCTACCTCATTCAAGTAGCTTTTTAACAGGGCTGTGCAAATATCCAGATTAAACTCGACCGGTCCGGCGTTGTGACAGCAAGATCGCACACAATCGCCAATATCGTAATGGATCAGGCCCGGTTTGACGGTATCCAAATCGATAATGCTGACGATTTTTCTGCTGTGTTTATCAAACAGGAAATTGTTTAATTTGGGATCGCCGTGAATAACTCGCAGTGGCAACAAGCCCTGCTGTTTGGCAGCCTCCAGGTCATCGGCGATAGACTGGAACCGGGCGATAAATTCAGCGCAATAACGGTTTTCCCCGTTGGCCCGTTTCGGTAAGACTTGATAATAATGCTTTAAATATTCAGGTGTTATATGAAAGCCGGGCAGGGTGTCGTGCAAAAGCGAGGCATCAAGATCGCTAATTAAGCGATGAAAATGGCCTAGTGCAAATCCTGCCTGTTCCGCATCGCTGATACTGTGTATGGTTTCAATGCTTTCGGTATTGGCAATAAAACTCAGCGCCCGCCAGAAATCACCATTCGTATCCTGATAAAGCGATTTTTTATCTGTAGTCTGTAAGATTGCAGGGATTTGCAACTTGACCGATGCGCTGTTTTTTTTCGCTATATGCTGATTAAGCGTTGTCAGGTTGACCATGATTTGTTCAGGAACAGGAAAAACCGTGCGGTTTATCCGTTGCAGAACAAACGGTGATGAGGGTGTAGCGACCAGATAAGTATCATTGATCAGGCCATTGCCAAATGGGGTTATCTGGGCAACAGCGTCGGTGAACTGGCTGGCGACAGGAAGTACTGTGTTCATTCAATATTTCAAGGGCACGTGGGGCGGGTCCACCTTACCCTATCAGTTGGCTTCCTTGACCTTGATTAATTCAGTTAAAGTCTTCAGAGCTTGTCCTCTGTGACTCAGTGAGTTTTTTACGGCCGCCGGCAATTCTGCCGAGGCGCAGTTTTGTCCGGGCACCCAGAACACCGGATCATAGCCGAAACCGTTTTCGCCGACCGCATGGTCTAAAATCCTGCCTTCCCAAACGCCTTGGGCAATGGCAGGACAAGGATCATTCGCATGCGCCATAAATACCATCACACAGATAAAACGCGCTGTACGCAGTTCATCCGGGACGCCTTCAAGTTCCCGAAGCAGCTTATCCAGATTGTCCAGGTCGCTGGCGCCGACTCCGGCGAATCTGGCCGAAATTACGCCCGGCGCGCCATCCAATGCATCAACGACCAAGCCTGAATCATCGGCTATCGCCGGCAATTTGCAATGCAGCGCGGCATTTCTGGCTTTTAGAATGGCATTTTCTACAAATGTAGTGCCGGTTTCTTCCACGTCGACAACATTAAACGCGGATTGCGGAACGATAGGATGATCAGCCAGTATTGCCTGAATTTCCTTGATCTTGCCGAGGTTGCCGCTGGCCAGGACAATCTTAGATAATGTCGAAAAAGTCATTTATGATTTTCTAATGCTAATCTTTGTTTTTCCAGTAGTTTATGAATGCCTATACCTGCCAGCTCCAGCATTGCATCCAGCTCGTCTTTTCTGAACGCATGACCTTCAGCGGTACCCTGCACTTCAATAAACGCACCGGCATCGTTCATTACCACATTCATATCGGTTTCCGCATTGCTGTCCTCGTTATAATCCAGATCCAGCACCGGCACGCCGTTAAAAATGCCCACAGAAACCGATGCAACCTGTCCGTGTAACGGATTGGTCTTGATTTGCTTGCGTTTGAGCATTTTTTGTACCGCCAGCGACAGTGCGACAAAACCGCCGGTAATCGCCGCCGTACGTGTGCCGCCATCCGCCTGCAACACATCGCAATCGACAGTGATGGTGTGTTCGCCCAAGGCCTTTAAATCAACCGCCGCTCTTAGCGAACGGGCAATCAGGCGCTGAATCTCCAGCGTCCGCCCGCCCTGTTTACCGTGGCTGGCTTCGCGACCCATCCGGGTATGGGTCGAACGCGGCAACATACCGTATTCTGCGGTAATCCAGCCTTCGCCTTTGCCTTTAAGAAAGCGCGGGACGCTTCTGTCGACACTGGCAGTGCACAGCACTCGGGTATCGCCGAATTCAACCAGGACAGATCCTTCTGCATGTTTGGTAAAACCGCAGGTAAATTTTATGTCTCTTAGTTGATCCGGGTTACGTCCGCTTGGTCTCATGTATATTCCGATAAAATGAAAACCGCACAGTATACCTGAACGGCGTACTATCCGGCTTTGCAATTTAGAATAATCAATCGCCGGCAAGCGCCCGCTGCAACTCGGCAACCGATTGCGGACGATTTTCCGGCTGCAACGCCATGGCCCAGTCGACGGCTTTTAACAGATGTTCCGGGAATTTTCGTTTAAACGCCTTGACTGCGGGAACCAGCGTGTCCTGCTGCAGTCTGTCCTGTGCCGGAACCGGTATTTTATTCTCCAGGCAATTGCGCATACTCGCGCCCACCGCATAAATATCCGTCCACGGACCCAGTTGCGTACTCAGGTCATGCTGCTCTATCGGCGAAAAACCTTTAGTCAAAATCTTGCTTTGCTTGCCCATATGGGATTTCGGAAAACTCTGGATTGCGCCAAAATCCAGCAATAACGCATCATTGCCCGGCCGCACCAGAATGTTGGAGGGTTTAATATCCAGATGGATAAACTGCTGGCTATGAATGTGACCTAATCCTGCCAATAACGAATTGAACAAGGACAATAAAAAATCTTCGGAAACAGGCAGCGATTTATTGTGTAACAGTTTATCAAGCGTCACGCCGTAGTCATAAGTCATCACCATATAAACGGTGGAGTTGGCTTTAAAAAAACCGACAACCTCGACAATATTAGGATGTTTTAACGTCGATAAAACCTTCGCTTCTTCAAAAAATAATACCCGGCCGCGCTTGAACAAAGCTGCGGCCTCTTCACTGTTGGCGACAACCGCATTGTTCCAGGTTCGGTGGGCAAATTTTCGAGGCAGATATTCTTTAATCGCGACTTGAACCTGATCCGCTATTTGCCTGGCCAGATAAACCGAACTGAAACCGCCGTGCGCCAGTTCACGCTCAATCACATACTGGTCTATAATGGTGCCGGTTTGCAGATAATTCCACTCTTTGGGATAAGTATGCGGATCGTAATATTCAGCCATTGTGTTGTTTGTTTGTACGTGAGCAGCCCGTTAATTATAGGTGAAAAATGATTAGAAGCATGACCGCATTTGCCGGCAACGAAACAGAAATCGGCGACTTGACCATAAGCTGCGAATTGCGCTCAGTCAATCACCGATACTGCGATATTACCTTCAGGCTGCCGGACCGGCTGCGTTTTATTGAAGCCGATCTGCGCTCAGCTATCGCCGCAAAGATCAATCGGGGCAAAGTTGAATGCACGTTGAGCTACAAAAAACAGGTTAAAAACGGACAAAGCTTCATTATTAATACCGATGCGGTAACCACACTGCTTGCCGCAGCTTCCAGCATAGAGCAGCAAATGCTCGCCCCATTATCCTTTTCGGCTCTGGATGTGCTGGCATTTCCCGGTATCCAGCAGGAACCGGATATTGATAAAGAACAGCTTAATCTGGGTATTACAACTCTCGTCGATCAAACGTTAGCACAACTGTTGGAGGCGCGAGAAAGAGAAGGCGCCCAACTTAAATTCCTGATCGAAGAACGTTGCGCAAAAATGCTGGTTTTTGTCGTTTTAGCGGGCAAACGCATGCCGGAAGTATTGTTGCTGATTCGTAATAAACTGAAAGACCGGATTACCGAGCTGGTCGCACAGCCCGATTTTGATCGTCTGGAGCAGGAACTGGTTCTTCTGACTCAAAAACTGGATATCACGGAAGAACTCGATAGGCTGGAAACTCATATTACTGAAGTGTTGCGGGTGCTCAGCCAAAAAGAGCCAGTCGGCAGAAGGCTGGATTTTTTAATGCAGGAGTTGAACCGCGAAGCCAATACCTTAGGCTCTAAATCGACCGATAAGGAAATGACCAAAATAGCCATCGAGCTTAAAGTGCTGATCGAGCAAATGCGAGAACAGATACAAAATATAGAGTAGTGCTTCAAACTACTCTTAAACCCCTCTACAAGCTGCGGACCTCGCGGCTTGCCTTGATTTCCCTAAAGGTAAATTGCCGTAACCAGGCAGTGTGCCGACTGCGGCGTTGTTCATTATTACGCTGATGCGCAGTTCCCATGAACAACAGTGTCAGCAATTGCTTTCATGCTATACTCAAAATCGGTGATAAGTTTATTAACGCTGCGGCAGCCCTTACCATTACCTGCTTGCGGATTGACGCCTAAAAAGAACCCAACTTCATGGCACGCTTAAAAAAAACAAAGGTTATTTGGATAGCTGCCACTGCGTTGGTCTATTACTTTTTAGCCTACTTCGGGATGGCGTTATTTGCCCTTAAGCCAAGTAATATCACATTGCTTTGGCTGCCGTCCGGGATTGCCCTGGTCATGTGTATTCATTGGGGTTATCGAGCTGTCCCTTTCATTGTTCTGGCCAGTTTTGCGGCAAATTTTTCAGGCATGTCCGCACTTTCCGGGTCAGGTCCGTTTTTACATACGATAGTAGCAGCGGTCGCAGACGGCATGGTTGGGATTATAGCCATGCACTGTTTGAAGCATTTCTTACCCAATAGGCTTACACGCACTCATGATCTGGTTCCGTTTGGGTTTTGGGTTTGCATTGTCCCGACTTCAATAACAAGCATCATTCTGTCTATTAATTTGGCTGTCGGCGGTTATATCTCATGGGATGAAACCGAAAAGTTTTTCTTCATGCTGGTGTTGGCCGATAGCCTCGGCATTTTGCTGGTTTACCAAGTTTATCAAGGCTGGCATGATGATGAAAAAATAAGCCAAGCGGAATGGAAGTGGCTGATTGGAGTAACGCTGGCCATGGCCGTCTTATTAATGCTCGGCTTTACGCTATTACCGGGAGCGGTCTTTTTTATCGTGCCGGTATTGTTAGTACTTTCGTTCAATGCGAATTTATTTGGCGTCGCAACGATAAGCTCCTTATCTTTAATGAGCATCATCGTTGCCACCGCGCATAATACCGGTCCGTTCGAAGTAAGCGATCAGGCGGATTCAAATTTTCGACTGATGGCCTTCGTATTTTCGAGCGCGTTGACCATACTCGGAATCGCTTTGCAAAACAGACAGCTGACTTCAATTAAACGCTCCAGTGAGACATGGAAAGATGCTGCTGAACATGATCCTTTGACCGGGCTGATTAACAGGCGCGCTTTTCTACCGCGCTTGCAAAACGAGCATCAGCGTGCTTTACGTACCGGTAATACTTATACTTTTGCAATGCTTGACCTGGATCATTTCAAAGCGATCAATGATGTCTATGGACATCATTGCGGAGATGATGTGTTATGTGCGCTTGCAGCCGTTATGATCGAAAATTGCCGCTCTATCGATGCGGTAGTACGCATGGGGGGTGAAGAATTTGGTATCCTGTTTCCCGAGTGTACCAGCGATGAATCATTAATTGCGCTAGAGCGTATACGCCAGAGATTCGAAAGCAGCTCGGTGAAAGCCGGCGGAAAATTGATTTCCGTCACTGTTAGCATTGGAGTCTCATCGTTAGTAAATTTTCAGGAAAAAGATACTGAAGTGATTGAGCGGGCCGATAGAGCGCTCTACGAGGCCAAAGAGAAAGGACGCAACCAAATAGTGGTAAAGTTTTAAGCTGATAGTTTAAACAACCGGCAGGTATGTTTGAATTCATTGAAACAAGTATTGGATCTTAAAATGGCCGAATTTTGAAACAAGCGATAAGCACGGTGTGTTAGCGGCATGACGGTTTAAATTGCAATTAAATAGAGAATTCCTTATGACCATTCAAGAGGAACGAAAAAGGGAAAACATAATGAAGCCTCCCAACAACTTATATCGATTTTCTCGCAGCCTCTGGCTGACTTTGGCGATGTTTGTCGTTTTCGCCATTCTTTTTGCGATATACGTCCGATCGGAGAAACAGATTGATCGCGCCAATGAGTTGCGGCTTCAATCTTACTTGTTGGCTGACGAATTGCGCCAGTCGTCAGATGATCTTACCCGTATGGTGCGCAGCTATGTCATCACCGGCCGGCTCATTTATAAACAACATTACCAGGAAATCCTCGATATCCGCGACGGCAAGATACCCCGTCCAGTCGATTATCAGAATATTTATTGGGATTTGGTGCTGGCTGATGACCAACGGCCCCGGCCGGACAGCGGACAGAAGATTGCACTGCTGGACCTGATGCGGCAAACCGGTTTTACCGAGGAAGAATTTGCCAAACTGGCAAAAGCCAAGGCCAATTCGGATGAACTCTCCAACGTTGAATTCGCTGCAATGAAGCTGATCGAATCCACTGCCACACCGACCGACATCAATCGCCTCAAGGCAAGCCAAATGTTGCGTGATGCCGCTTATCTTCAAGCCAAGGCTGATATCATGCGGCCGATCAGCGAGCTTTACCAGCTGATGAATCAACGTACCCTGGATGCGGTCCATATTGCAGAGACGAACGCCATGTTTTTGCGCATGGCGTTCGTCTCATCCGGTTTGCTGCTGCTATTCATGCTATCGCGTGCATATCGGGTCTTGCATACCATACTGGGTGCATCGGTGGATGAGCTGTATGGTCGTATTAACTGCATAGGGCGAGGCGATTTTATATCCGTCATTCCTGTCGCACGAGGCATGGAAAACAGCGTGCTGGGCTGGCTGTCGGAAACGCAAACCAAGCTTGCCAGAAATGATGCTCAGCGCAAGGAGGCCGAACTGAGAAATGAGCGCATGACCCAGCTTTATGCCGCATTGAGCCAGTGCAACCAAGCTATTGTGCGCTGCAGTAATGAAGAAGAGCTGTTTGCGCAAATTTGCTGTGATGCGGTGACTTTCGGCGGAATGAAGATGTCATGGATAGGCCTGTTAGACGAGCAAAAACAGCTTAAACCGGTTGCGTCTTACGGCAGCGGCACAGAATACCTGGAAGGGCTTCAAATCTCGGTTGATGAAAATGAAGTGTCCGGGCGAGGCCCAACCGGAACATCTATGCGTGAAAATCGTCCTTTCTGGTGTCAGGACTTTCAGCATGATCCTGCAACGGCACACTGGCACGAGCGCGCTGAAAAGTTCGGTTGGGGAGCATCAGCCGCTCTGCCTTTACACAGAAACAGCGTAGTCGTTGGCGTTTTCACACTTTATTCCTCCGAGATCAATGCTTTTGATCAAGCCGCACGCAACCTGCTGGTTGAAATGGCGATGGATATCGACTATGCGCTGAACAGCTTTGAGCGCGAGGCGCAGCGGAAGCAGGCCGAAAGTTCACTGGCAGATTCACATCGCCTGCTTAAAATGATTATCGACACCGCGCCGATACGTGTTTTCTGGAAAGATACGGAATTACGTTATATGGGCTGTAATCCGGCTTTTGCCAAAGATGCCGGAGAAGTTTCAGCGCAGGATATCATCGGCAAAGATGACTATCAGTTGGCCTGGAAAGAGCAGGCCGAAGATTATCGAGCCGATGACCGGCGGGTCATGGATTCAAATATTCCTAAGCTTGGGTTTGAAGAGCAGCAGACCACATTGGACGGAAGCAACATCTGGCTACGTACATCCAAAGTGCCGCTTCAGAATGAGGCTAACGAAACTATCGGTATATTAGGTATATATGACGATATAACCGAGCAAAAACATATTGAGGAACGAATTCATTATCTGGCGAATTTCGATCCGCTGACCGGCTTGCCGAACCGCACCCAACTGAACGATCATCTTGAATATGCCCTCGGTTTGGCGAAGCGCAGCAACGGGCATTTGGCGCTCATGTTTCTCGATCTCGACCATTTCAAAGATATCAATGATTCGCTCGGTCATAGCATCGGCGATGCATTGTTGATTGAGCTGGCGAAGCGTTTGCGTCTGGTGCTGAGAACAGAGGACATGGTGACACGTTTGGGCGGTGACGAATTTATTTTGTTATTGCCGGGGATCGATGCCGTCGGTGCCGGGCGTGTGGCGCAAAAGTTACTGGATGCCATTGCGGAGTCTTATTGGATCGAACTCTATGATTTGGCTCTGACGGCGTCGATCGGTATTGCGCTCTACCCGGAAGACGGCGGCGATCTGGAAACTCTCTCCAAGTGCGCAGATGCAGCTATGTACCGCGCCAAACAGGAAGGCCGCCAATGCTATCGTTTCTTTACCCAGGAAATGCAAGGGCGTTCGGCACGCAACCTGCAATTGGTGAATGCGCTGCATCATGCACTGGAACGTAATCAATTATATATCCATTACCAGCCGCAAGTGGCCATGCAAGACCGCCATGTCATTGGGGCCGAGGCCTTACTACGCTGGCAACATCCTGAACTGGGCATGGTGTCTCCGGCAGAATTTATTCCAGTTGCGGAAAGCAGTGGGTTGATCCTGCCGATCGGCGAATGGGTATTAAGGTGCGCCGTGCGGCAGGCAAAAGCCTGGGTGGATGATGGTTTCGGTCCATTGATTATGGCAGTAAACCTGTCCGCGGTGCAGTTCCGTCATCCCGATTTGCCCGAGCTGGTGACTCGCATCCTTGATGAGGAAGGTTTGCCTCCCGAGTATCTGGAGCTGGAGCTGACCGAAAGCGTGGCGATGCACAACCCGCAAGATGCGATCGAGATAATGAACAATTTACATGAGCGCGGTATTCGTATGTCGATTGATGACTTCGGTACCGGCTATTCATCGCTGAGTTATCTGAAGAAATTCAAGGTGTATAAGCTCAAGATCGACCAGTCCTTTGTCCGCGATATCAGCACCGACCCGGAAGACAAGGCTATCGTCAGCGCCATTATTAATTTGGCGAAGAGCCTCGGCCTGCAAACCATTGCCGAAGGCGTGGAAACCTCAGGGCAGCTGGCGTTCCTGCGTGATCAGGAGTGTGACGAGATGCAGGGTTATCTGTTCAGCAAACCGGTACCGGCTAAGCAGTTTGAAGCATTATTGAAGCAGGGCTTTGTTGTCTGATCAGACAACAAAGTCTATTTGCCGGCCATGACGCATAAATCTTAAGGATAAAAGCGCATTCCGTATTGACGTTGAAAGGATACTGAAAGGTTACAATGGTAAACTGATGTGCCGAAACGATTTTGAAGCGGGCATGAACAGGCTTGGTTTGCAGGCGCTTACATTTTGCAGTCTGCCATGATCGGTAAAAACTATTTATAGTTTACAATTGCTAACCTTTGAAACGACCAGACAATAGAGCATAAGGAATACTATAACCATGGGGATACTCAGTATATTGCTCTGGACTCCGGCTGCCGGAGTTTTGCTTCTGGCCTTAACTCCGGGCCAGCACATTCAGCTAATCCGCTATATCGCAAATCTGTTTACCACTATCGCTTTTTTATTGGTCTGCTGGTTACTTAGCATTTATGACGCGCACGATGCGGAGTTGCAGTTTAATGAATATTTTCCGCTTAATCCGAAGTTAGGCAGTGCTTATGCGTTGGGCATAGACGGTTTATCGATGCCGATGCTGGTGCTGGCGACCTTACTGACGTCGATAGCCTTGCTGGCCTCATTTACCGTGTCCAGTAGCGTCAAGGGCTATCATATTTGCATACTGTTGCTTGAATTCGGGATGCTGGGTGTGTTTTTGGCTCAGGATTGGGCATTGTTCTATATCTTCTGGGAAGTCACTTTAATTCCCCTGTTTTTCCTGATTGGCCGCTGGGGCGGCAAACGGCGGCACACGGCCAGTTTAAATTTTGTACTGTACACGATGGGCGGCTCGATTTTTATGCTGATCAGCCTGTTGGCGATCAGTCAGTACGATCTTGAACACGGCGGCTCTTTAATGTCTTCGATGCATCAGGCGGCGCAAGACATGCCACGGGTTGAGCAGGTTTTAGTGCTGCTGGGTTTTGTGATCGGTTTCGGCGTAAAAATGCCGATTTTTCCGTTGCACGGCTGGTTACCGCTGGCTCATGTCGAAGCGCCCAGTCCGGTCAGTATTTTGCTGTCCGGCATTTTGCTGAAAATGGGTGCTTACGGTTTGATCAGGGCGGTGGTAATGCTGCCTGAGGCTGCAAAACTACTGCAACCGTTCCTGATTTTCCTGGGATTGTTCGGCATGCTTTATGGAGGCCTGTTGGCCTGGCGGCAAAGCGATCTTAAAGCCATGGTTGCCTATTCTTCAATCAGCCATATGGGTGTTGTCTTGCTGGGCATCGCAACCTTGAACCAGATCGGCATTACCGGCGCAGTTCTGCAAATGACCGCACACGGCCTGATTGCCGGGGCGCTGTTTCTGCTGGTCGGTCTGTTGTATGAGCGCACCCACACCCGCAACATCCAGGATTACAGTTCGTTGATTCAGGTGATGCCGCGTTTTGCGCTGTTCATGACCTTAACCTTGTTGGCGGCGATGGGACTGCCGGGCTCGGTCGGTTTTATTGCCGAACTGCATACGCTGATTGGCGGCTATAGTTCATTAACCGGCGTCGGGCTCGGCATGGGCCTGATGGTGTTTTTCAGCATCAGCATTTTAATCGGAGCCGCCTACGCGCTGCGTACGATCAACTTGTTATTTACCGGGCCGGTAAAGCCGCAGATGCGGCAGATTGAAGACTTGAGAGCGCCGGAATTACTGGCTGCCGGAATACTGGTTGGGGGTGTTGTGCTGTTCGGCCTGTTGCCCGGCCCGCTGCTTGATTTATCCGCAGCCACGATCAGCCAGATGAACGGCGTGATCAGTCAACGGATTTTGTAGGAATTAGCCATGCAAGAGTCGTCTTTAGCATTACGCGAGCAAATCATCTCAGCGCTGAACCATCTGGATCACGTCCTGCCCGGGCAGGCGCCGATCCTCGATTTCGTACATCATAATACCTTGCATGGCTTCCAGCATCTGCCGTTTGACGAGGCTCTGGCGGCATTCGAGGCATTAACAGGCATTTGCTGTTATCTTCCCGAAGCGCAAAACCGGAGCTTTTATCGACAGGGCCGGATTAACGACAGCGATTTGTCCGCCGCATTTGCACAATGCCCGGACTTGCAGGCCGAGCAAATCGTTTGTAGCTTAAAAGGCAGAAGCCTCACTAGGCAGGATATTTACCGCATTGCACTGTTATTCGATCTGTCGGCGGTTAGCGTTAGTCAACTGAATTGGCAAATAGAAGAATTGGCGGCATTGGAGGCAGTGCAAGCCGATGTGCCCGAGCAGCTCCGGCAGCGATTCCAGGCAAATGGCGCTAATGTAATCCGGCCGTTATGGGAAAGTATTTTAACCAAGCTCGGTCTGGAGCAGGCGGCTTTGCATCCGGAAAACATGCTGGATCTATCGCAGGAACAGGCGGAAGACTGGTTGGCGCAAGCTCAGCAAAATGTCAATGTGGGAGCGGCTTCAGTCGCGACTGAAGTCGCTCCCACAACACATCAGCAAATGCGGCAACAGGCAGGCGTGGCACTGGATGAATTGCATGGACAAGTGGGCGGCAGCATCAGCTTGCGCGGTTTCATCCTGGCACTGACCGGCACAGACATACTCGATTTCATCCGGCCGCAGCTGATACGCTTTTGCGCATCAGGGCTGGATGAAGGCGTAGCGGCATGGCAGTTACCTGAGCGCAGCCGGTTAGGTCTTTATGCCGCCTGGCGGACAACGGTGCAGTATGACGCCAATCCTTTTTTACATGAATTGCGCGACTGGCAACAGATTATTGCCGAGTTATCCGAAGACCCGGTCGATACCATCATCCTGCAACTCGGTCACCTGGAAATACCGCAAACGCAGTGGGAAGACTATCTTCGCCGACTGGCTCTGGAAATACCCGGTTGGTCGGGGCTGATCAACTGGCGGCAGCATCACCTCAACTACCATACCGCCAATGACGCGAAGCCGACGCTGGCCGATTATCTAGCTATCCGCCTGACTTTGGACCGACTCTGGCTGAACCAGATTTGCCGCGATACCTGGAAAATCGAAGCCAAGCTCAGCTCAATCCACGGTTATTTTCGCAAAAACCTGTCGGAATTTATGGTGCGCAGTCGCCTGTATCAGGGCGATTTGCCGGAATATCTGGCTCACCGGGCGGAATCGCTGACCTTACATGCCGGTTCCGAGCGCTATGCCCGTAGCGACTGGCAGCAACTGGCCGACCTGATTTGTACTTGGCTGTGCAGTCCACTGGCGGACAAACAATCCGCCCACTCGCCGCAGAACAGCGGTTGGCGCTTGTTTCGGCTATGTCAGCATTTGGGGCTTAATGCCGCAGAACTGCAACAACTGGATGCCGATGATTTGCAAGCCATGTTGACTGTGCTGGATGAATTCAGCCTGACCGAGCGCAGCAAAGTCTGGCTGATCGCTTACGAGCATCATTATCGGGAGAGTTTTTTTCAGGCAATACGCGCCAACCATGAGCGCGGTCGCTGGGCTAAACGGCCGCAACGTCCCGACTCGCAAATCATCTTCTGTATGGATGACCGTGAAGAAGGTTTTCGCCGCCATCTTGAAGAACTGAATCCCGCTATTGAAACGCTGGGCGCAGCCGGTTTCTTCGGTGTTGCGATGTATTACAAGGGTCTGGACGACAGCAAAGTAACGCCGCTGTGTCCGGTAGTGGTGACGCCTGCGCACGAAGTCCGGGAAGCTCCCGTTGACGCTCTTCGCCAGCCTCCAGCAGCAGGGCTGGCATTGCTCAAGCATAACCGTGGCCTTAAGTTGACCCGCTGGTTTGCCAACCAGCTGCATCAAGGCTTACGCCGCAACCTGCTGTTGTCGCATCCGATTATCGATGCGATTGCGCCGGTCGCCCTGGCCGGATTACTGGCTAAATCGCTGTTTCCAAAATCCCAGCAAAGCCTGGTTTCCGGCATAGCAAGGTTAGTTAAACCGGAGGTTAAAACGCAATTGCAATTTACGTCGACGGATACTTCGACGCTTGCAACGCCCGAGCGTCCCAAGCTGGGCTTTACCGATAGCGAACAGGCAGACCGGGTTGCAGGGTTTTTGCGTAATACCGGCCTGACCTACGGCTTTTCGGAACTGATCGTGTTGATGGGACACGGTTCGATCAGCCAGAATAATCCGCATTTGGCGGCTTACGACTGCGGCGCTTGTAGCGGTCGGCACGGCGGACCCAATGCGAGAGTGTTTGCGGCGATGGCCAATCGCCCTGAAATACGCGGATTGTTAGCGGAACGCGGCATTAATATCCCGTCCGATACCTGGTTTATCGGCGCTGAGCATAACACCTGCAATGAACAAATCAGCTGGTACGACCTGGATCAGGTTCCGGGCGTACGGCTGGACAGGCTAAAAAAATTACAGCAGGAATTGCAGCATGCCCGGCAGATGTCGGCGCACGAGCGTTGCCGCCGATTGGCTTCGGCGCCGCGTAACCCGATGCCTGAACAGGCGCTGGCGCATATTGAACAGCGCGCCGCGGATTTCTCACAAGCACGGCCTGAACTCGGCCACGCTACCAATGCCGCTGCTGTTATAGGCCGTCGTTCTTTAACACAAGGTGCGTTTTTTGACCGCAGGGCGTTTTTGATTTCCTACGATCCGACCCAGGATCCGGAAGGTAACGTGCTGGAAGGTATTTTGCTGAATGTCGCCCCGGTCGGCGCGGGCATTAACCTGGAATATTATTTTTCCACCGTCAATAACGAGCGTTTTGGCTGCGGTTCAAAAGTGCCGCATAACGTCACCGGTTTTTTTGGCGTCATGGAAGGCGCGAGCAGCGATTTACGCACCGGATTGCCGAAACAAATGATTGAAATCCATGAGCCGATGCGCTTGCAGATTCTGGTCGAAGCCAAAACATCGGTGTTGGAGCAAATTTATCATCGTCAGGAATCTATACGGGAGCTGGTAGCTGGCGGTTGGGTGCATCTGGGAGCTAAAGACCCGGATAGTGGCGAAATTTACCTGTTCCAGGCAGCCCCTTCGACAGATTCAGGACAAGTGCAAGGATTCGTGCGTTGGCAATCTAAATCAAAAGACCTGCCGGTTCGCGATAACTCACCGGATTGTTACCGGGATCAAACCCTGCCGGTAGCGCCGGTATTGATCAAACAAGTCCAGGACAGGCCTGAACAGTTTGGAGTCGTTTAATGGATGCCTTAGTCGTTTTAATCCCGTTAATGCCGCTGATCTCTGCTTTGGTTATCGGCATCGGCCATCTGTTTGGCGCAATAAGTGGCGAACAAAGCGAAACCGTGACCGCCGACATTGCAAGCTGGACCGTTTTTATGTCCAGCCTGCTGGCCCTGACTTTGCTGGGTGCCGACTTGCTGGGCAAGAATACCGGCTCATACAATGTAGGGCATTGGCTGGACAGCGAGATGCTGAATATCCAGATGAACTTTATCACCACCGGTTTTAATGTCCGTCTGGCGGCGCTGTTTTCAGTGCTGTTAGCTATCGTCGTCCATTTTTCGATTAACTATATGCACCGGGAAGCCGGTTATCACCGGTTCTTTTTTATCCTGAGCCTGTTTGCTTCGGCAATACTGCTGCTGGTGCTGGCGGGTAACGTGGTCGGCACTTTTATAGGCTGGGAAATTGCCGGATTATGTTCCTATTTTTTAATAGCCTACGCTTATGACCGGCCTGTTGCCGCCGCAAATGCGACGCGGGTTTTTGTTACCAATCGTATCGGCGATGCCGGATTTATTTTGGGCGTGGGTTTGAGCTATGCCTGGGTTGATAGCGTTAACTGGGGCGCTATCAATGCAGCCTCTGCACAGCTGACTCCAGGCGAAGCCGCCGCGATTGCGCTGTGCTTTGCGGTAGCCGCTTTTGCCAAGTCTGCTCAGCTGCCGTTCACTCCCTGGCTGGCGCGGGCAATGGAAGGACCTACGCCGTCCAGTGCGGTATTTTACGGTGCCGTTATGGTACATGCCGGTGTCTATCTGGTTATTTTGCTAAGACCGGTTTTCGAACAAGCGCCATTGGCCATGGCGGTTGTCGCTGTCGTGGGCCTGATGACGGCCGTTTATAGTTATGTGGTCGGGCTGACCCAGACCGATGTTAAAAGCTCGTTGATTTTTGCGACATCCGGCCAATTGGGTTTGATGTTTCTGGAATGCGGCCTGGGATTTTGGCAATTGGCCGGCTGGCATCTTTGCGCTCATGCTGTGGTGAGGGGCTATCAATTCCTGACTGCGCCGTCGCTGATGCATAATATGCAGGGTAATTATAGAGAGACTTCGCGGCGTAAAGCTTCCGCTCATGCTCAAGCCTACCACCTACGTCGTGTAGGGGACGTCCCAGCTTGGGTTTATGTCGCTTCTTTGCAGCGTTTCTGGCTGGACCAGATTACCGATTGGGCGCTGGTCAAACCGGTACGCGGCCTGGCGCATGACCTCAGCTATTTTGACGATCATATCGTCGACCGGGTCATGGGGATTCCGGCTCCGGCAATCCGGGCAATATCGTCGCTGGCGCAACTGGAAGAGCGGATGATTGGCGCGCAATTGGATAATGACTCCGATAAATTTGCCCAAGGCAGCGGTTTGGCAGGAAAGCTCACCGAATGGATGGCGGCCGTGCTGCACTGGTTCGAGGATCGTTTTGTATTGCGCGGCATCGGCAAAAATGCAATCAATTACGGCCGGGAGCTTGGACATATTGCCAACAAGTTTGAACAATCAGTACTCAGACCCCGCTATCTGGTATTGTTTGTGTTTATAACATTGCTAGTCGCATTTTGAGGTGCTGATGGATATTACTGTGACCTCCTGGTCGGAATCGGCGGCTTTCCCATTACTCACTGCCCTGACGCTGGTGCCTCTGGCGGCGATGATCGCTATTATTTTTTCCCGGACAGCGAAAATTGCGCTGGGTTTCGGCTTTGCCGGAGCGTCGCTGACGCTATTACTTAGCATCTATCTGCTGACTGTTTTCGATTCCGCCACGCCCGGCATTCATCTGGTTGAACAGGTGCATTTTGCAGGTCTTAGTTACCGTGTCGGCGTTGATGGCACCAATGTTTTATTTATCCCGCTGACCGCTGTCTTAACCTTGCTGGCGTTAATTTATACCTTGATCACCCGGCATGTGACCGACCGGCTGTTTATTGCCTGCCTGCTGGGTTATGAAACCGTATTGATCGGCGCATTTGCCGCGCTGAATGTGATGCAGTTCTGGCTATGGTGCGTGCTGGAACTGATTCCTGTGGCGCTGTTGACGATTCACGCCGGCACCGGGCAAAACCGGCGCTGGGTCGTCGTGCAATTGTTGCAATACTGGGTCAGCGGTTTGCTGATGACGCTGGCCGGATTTTTGTTGCTGGCTTTCGGTTTAATCGATGCCGAACATGCGCTGACTTTCGATTGGCTGACGCTTAAACAGAATAATGCTTATCTGCATGATGAGGTCCTGATTTTTGTTTTGCTGTTTTTCGGCTTTGCGGTTCGCATGCCGTTATTCCCATTTCACGGCTGGTTGCCGGTATTGGCGGAACAAGGCACCGTCGCCAGTGCGGTCATTTATCTGGTGGGTTTGAAACTGGGCATTTATGCGGTTATTCGTTTCATTTTACCGATGGTGCCCGGTGTTGCCGAACAATGGGCCGGATTTGTGGTCACGCTGGGCTTGATCAGCATTTTTTACGGCGCGTTGCTGGCGCTGATGCAGATAAACATTCGCCGCTTATTGGCTTTTGCGGTCATCAGTCAAACAGGAATGCTGGTCATCGGCACATTCTGTTTTAACGAGAACGGCCTGGAAGGCAGCCTGTTGCTGTCAGTGGCATATGGTCTGGCGATGGCGGGCATGTTGTTCAGCGTCGGCCTGATTTATGAGCGCTGTAGAACCGCGTATCTGCCGCGTCTGGGCGGATTGTTCGATACCAACGGCACTCTGGCGTTGTTGTTTTTGATTTCTGCGCTGAGCACCATGGTCATGCCTGGTACGCCCGGATTCGATGCGGCGCATTTACTGGTTGAAGGGATTATTGAGGAAGACGGCTGGTTGCTTGCAATTGCAATTTTGGTTGGCAACGTTATGTCTGCGGGATTCCTGTTATGGGCATTCCAGCGAGTTTTCATGGCAAATCCCAAGCGTGCCAGACAGCCTTATAATTGCGCGCACCATCCGGTTTGGAAAGAACGCTTCATTACTGTGATGATTTGCCTGTTGCTGATCGGTACCGGTTTTTATACGACGCCGTGGCTGAATTTTATAGACCAGGATGCGGCCGCTATCGGCAAGCAATTTCCTATGCATGGCGCACAATCGCCTGTCGACGATAAAGAAGTTCAAGCTCCTCGCATACCTGCTGTAGGCGATACGAGTACTAAGGACGGCCAACATGAGTAATGCAAGTTTTCCCGTTTTAAGCCTGATTATTTGTCTGCCTTTATTAGGCGCATTTACTGTAGCCGTTACTCGTAACATCCGGCTGGCCAAGAACATTGCGCTGTTATTTGCCGGGCTGGAATTAATCGCAACAGGGGGAGTGGTGCGGTTGTTTAATGCCGATATCGGCAAGAGCTTTCAACTGGTCGAACGCTACGTCTGGATACCGAACCTGAATATCGAATACCTGATCGGCATCGACGGTATTTCAGCATTGTTTTTGCCGATGTCCGCGTTGTTGACGTTAATGGCGATCATCGCTTCATGGAATTCGGTGCAATATCTGACCCGTTTCCATTTTGCGCTATTACTGGCATTGGAAGGCATCACCATCGGCGTATTTTTGGCGTTGGATATGGCGCTGTTCTTTTTGTTCTGGGAACTGACCCTGCCGCCTATTTTCTTCTTGATCGGCTTATGGGGTATCGGTTCGGAACGGCGTAGCGCGGCAATGAAATACACCTTGTTTATGCTGTTTGGCGGCGTGCCGTTACTGTTTGCGATCATCATCTTGGCAGTCAATCACGCCACCGTAACGGGCGGCAGTATTCCGCAAGACCTGGCTTTCAGCCTGCCGGTATTATTGGAAACGCCATTGCCCGATAACCTGCAAACGTTGGTATTCTTGTTATTACTGCTCGGTTTTGCGGTTAAAGCGCCATTGGTGCCGTTTCATACCTGGTTGCCCACTGTCGCAATGGAAGGTCCGACGCAGTTAACCGCACTATTGACCGGCTTGAAACTCGGCGCTTTCGGCATCATCCGTTTTGCGATGCCGATGGTGCCTTCCGCTTCTGTCCAGTACAGCTGGGTGTTGGGCATATTCGGCGCGATAACGTTGGTGTACAGCGCATTGATTGCGTTACAACAAACCAACTTGCGCCGTTTATTGGCCTATGCCAGCGTCAGCCATGTCGGCCTGGTCATCGTCGGTATTGCATCCTTGAATATGCAGGGCATACAGGGAGCAATTTTTCAATTGCTGAACTTCACAATGGTTGCCGGTTCCCTAATGTTGGTGGCCGGTTTTATCCAGCATCGCTTGGGCAGTACCGAGGCCATCCATCTGGGCGGCTTGGCTAAAGTAATGCCGCGGCTGACCTGTTTTTATTTTTTGTTTGCGCTGGCCAGCATAGGCGTACCCGGAACCAGCGGTTTCCCGGCCGAATTATTGTTAATAGTCAGTACCATGCTGGCGCACCCCGGCATCAGCATCGCAGCCTTGGTTGGGGTAGTGCTCAGCGCGGCTTATATGCTGTCGTTTACCCGCCGCGCTTTCTTCGGTCCCGTCACCCAGGATAGCGTCAGGCAGGTGCAGGATTTGCGCCCGCGTGAATTAATGCTGCTTTGCATATCGGCATTGTTGATATTGGGTTTTGGCTTTTTTCCGAATAATGTACTGAAAATCAATCGGGCAACGGCAGAGGTTTGGTTAAGCCGGTTAACGGATCAGCCGGTAGTGGCTAACGGGGTTGAGCAGGATTAAATCTACTTATACTTGTGTAAAGCTTGGAAATGGCGGGTGCGAAAAGCATGCTTGCATAACTGCTTGGTTTACCAAAACAAATTTATATCGTAATGACGGAAGACAGTATCGGCACTGGCTAGATTTAGATTTTCCAATTTAGACTGAATTAACAGCAGTCTATCGAAAGGTCTTTATGGTGGGCAGGTAAATCAGTCAATGCAAAAATATGATGCGTTTCAATAGGTAATATTTGCAAACCATTATTAACGCGTTGCTCTTCAATTAAAGTGCTGAGCGGTAACGCAAGATCGAGTTTCCCTAATTGATGCTTAATTTGCATTTCCCAAATGCTAACGATGCTTAAAAATATATCGTTGTTTATGTCGTAATACGCCGCTAATACTTTTTCAGGGATTTTTCTGGCGCATTTCTAAGCTATAAAAAAGCATGAGTATCCAGCAAGATATTCATTTTTCACCTAGCCAAAAGTCATCGGCTAACGGTTCATCAAAATCATCATGAAGCACAATTTTATCTTTATATTCGCCTACGGTTCTTTTTTTAATGAACTGTTTTTGTTGTTGTTTGCGTAAAAAAGCAACAGAATCGGAGACTTGCTTTTGCAATTCCGGCGGTAAGATTTCAATTTCCTGTAATAGTTCTTGGCTGCGCATTAGCATTCTCCCGTTTATTTATTAATATAACCCATTGCGGTCTTTAATAGCCTATTTCAATTATTCTACATCGCCAAAGGCCCAGCTATCCTCTCAAATCTCCATTAAAAACAGCTTGCATTCAAAATTTCTGCGTACTAAAGTTCGCTTTGATATAAATCAAAGGGAATAAACCAGTGACCGGCGCAACAATGCCAAAGCGGGTTATCGTATATGCCAAGGAAAGCGGAAAGGAGCCTTTTACCGAGTGGCTTTATAGCTTGCGGGATGCCATTGTTCGAAAACGCGTCCTTGCTCGCGTTTCCCGTTTGCAACAAGGCAACTATGGAGATTGTGAGCCGGCCGGCGAAGGGGTTAGCGAATTGCGATTATTTTTCGGTTCCAGCTACAGAGTTTATTTCGGAGAACAGGATAACCAAATTGTCGTCCTGCTCTGCGGTGGCGACAAGGGAAGCCAAAGCAAAGACATTAATCAAGCCAAAATCTATTGGCAGGAGTATCTAAACCATGAGCACTTATAGAACGATTGGCGAAGTTGAAGAACAATACCTTCGCGACCATCCGGAGGAAGTGGACGATTATATTACCGTCCTCTTCGACGAATATGCTGAAAGCGGGGATACCGCTGCCTTGTTGTCCTCCCTGCGTGTGGTCAGTCGAGTAAAAGGGGTAAGCCGAGTTGCGGAAGTTTCCGGCTTAAGCCGCAAGGGTGTGCAAAAAGCCCTTTCAGAAAACGGCAATCCTCAATTTAGCAGCGTCAACGCCATTATGCATGCGATGGGCTACCGGCTGACTCCGCAAAAACTTCCTGCGGAGAATCATACTTCTTAATCTTTAAGGAACGTGTTGAATTTGTTCGTGCTGTTGAAGTTCGGTAGAAGGGGCGCGATGCGCCCTTTCACAGTCTGCTGAAATCATGCCACCTCACGCGCCGCCTCTTCAATAACGCTATCAGGTACACCAAGCTTTTTTAGTGCCGCAATCAACTTGGCTTCCTTGCTCAAGGCAAACTGCGCCTCGTCGCGGCGCAAACCCTCGCTGATGTATGACTTTAATAATGGCTGATAGCCGGAAAAGCCTTTGCAAGGTGCAATAACTTTCATGGATTCCACCACATCGACCGGAATGCGTAAAGTAATCGAAGTCATGGGGCGGTCTTTAGTTAAGCGTTTTTTAACTGTGTCAGAAATCATAAGCATTGCGCTCCGTTAGCGTGGTCTTGCGGGCCGAAATTATCCGGATAAACTCACCTTCAACCTCAATATGCACAACAAACAGCAAGCGGCCTTTTTCATCGTAGCCGATAACCGCACAAGCGATTCATGATTACGGACTGCATCAACCAGTTTTAAAAATGGGCCAAAGAAAGCTTCGGCAGCTTGGTCGAAAGTAATTCCAGCATATTTGATTGCATTCGCCGCGGCTTTGCGGGCATTCCAAACAAAGCTGACGCCGTTTTTCTCGTAGTGAACATCCATGTAAACAAGATTAATATAATGTATTGCCTTTGTAAATACAAATGGCGGATAGCTTGTTTGGTTTATCGAATTATGGAGATGGTGAAATCAACCAAATCCAGGCAATAGCTCTTCGTCAGCTGATTCTTTGGTGTTCCGTGATGGCAAGTTTGGAGTTCATCGCGCTATTGAAGTTTGAAAATGCCAAGCATAAAAAGCATGCCTGACCTACAGGACTACTTGGCTATCTCACTAATAGATAATGAATAACGCACATCCAATTTATTTGGGATTTTAATAGAATATATATTATTGCGACCCATAAAGGAATCCAAGATAACCGGCGATACAACTTTAGATCTTTCTTCAAAGTTAAATTTGTTTTTTCTAGCGACTCAATTACTTCTTTTAGTTCTTGCTTTATGCCGGAAAACTCTTCATTTCTTTCTTTGTAGTATTCTGAAAATGCCAAGTCACAACTTGACTTTATATTTAACAAATTCGTTTCTTGGGCTTTAATAGCTAACAACATTAAATAGGTAGTTAACCCGCTCCCGATGAAATAAAACCAGTTTGCAATCGATGAGTCTTGTTTTTCAAGCATCACAACTCCAGCAATAACAATCGGTAAGCTAAATAATTTGGCGCTTAAGCTG
Source organism: Methylobacter sp. (assembly GCF_036845245.1). Lineage (NCBI taxonomy): Bacteria > Pseudomonadati > Pseudomonadota > Gammaproteobacteria > Methylococcales > Methylococcaceae > Methylobacter > Methylobacter sp. The sequence continues at coordinate 52,330 of NZ_DAIUEH010000004.1, read as the reverse complement.
GCGACAACATCTGTCATTTTTTGAGAAAATGAGGCTTGTTTTTCTGCAATTTCTGTTTTTAGCTTTTGAAATGAGAATCCATTGATATAGTTTTCCCAAGATTTTCTGAAATTCTCTAGTACATCGTCCCAATGATGTACTAAATAATTAAAAGAATCTTTGTCAGTGGGGGATTTTTTGATAATTTCAGCAAGCGCTATACGAAATGTAGCGATACGCTCTAAAGCATGTAAGCGATTATTTGCTTGCTCATTGATGATGCTATCAATAATGCTAATATCGGGATTGAATCCCAGCATTTCAGTTGATAATCGTGTCTCCAATACTACAGGATAAAATGTCTTATCTTCGTTACTTGGAACAACAAACACTAGACGAAATGGGCCAGAAGTTATTTTTTCATCATGATAATGAGCGATTTCTCCTAGTTTATTAATTAAATTACAAATGGCTAAAACATTAGTTAATTCGACAGTGCTATCTGTATCGCCAACAAGTAAATCTTCTTTAATGAGATAGGTGTTTGATGTTAATGAACCACGTGATAATGATTCGGCTGTAGCAACCCATTGTTCGAGACTGTCATAGAATTTTCCATTCTCAGTTTGAGGTAAGCTAACAGTGATTGTTATAAGGGCATTAATGGTTATTTGTGGGAAGTCTTCATTTGATTCAGTTTCGTATACGTCTTTATCAATATCTATCCTCAAATCGAACTTTTTGCACTGCCATAATTCTTCAAGTAATGATTTAATTTTTTGTGAGCATCGTAATTCACCACTAAACTTTGAACCTGTAAATGTTGGTCGGTTCAGCAGGCGGTAAAGTGCTACTAGTTGTTTAAATTCATTATTAAGGGACATCGGAACGAGTCTCTAATACTTCGGTAATTTGTTTGATAAGATCATCTGAGCAGCGGATTGTTAATTTTCCTGTGTTTTTATCATAGAACAAATCACTGCTATCCTTTGTACCTACCGCATTCTTTTTGAAATTAATCTCCCAGTTATCAGTTTTAGAACGTATCCGAGTGTATTTTGATAAACCACTTTTACTGACATTAAATTCAGCTGGTATTTGCCAATCTTCGCTACTGGCAAACTCGATAAAATCATTTAGTAAAATATGATTATCCGCTGGAACAACCTTTCTGATTGAATGCTCAATCCCTGCCAATGTCGCGGTTTTTTCGCTGTCCAAACAGCTCTGAAAATATTCAACTAGCGAATCATTAACTTTTGCACTAAGTTGTTTTAACTCATCTTTACTTTTACAGTATGTTTTTGCACATTTAAATGCGTTATTAGTTGCAATAGTCGGTGATACCCCGTTTACACAATCCATTCCTCTAATAAAATAACCAGACACTTCATGATTAGAGCGGGGACTAACAAAACTCAGGTAATTTAAGGTTACGTCATCTTCAGAAATTAATGCTGAAATGGGTTGTTTTGATTTTTGAAATCGATCCAAGTTAATTCGCGCAGCTTGATGAATCTTTGAAAGATCAATTTCGATAATATCTTCTAATTTAAGTTGTTCATTAATCCGTATGGCTCCTTTATTCTTAATCATAGTGATTAATAAAAACTCTTGACCACTAGAATTAGAATAATCTGCAAATACTAAATATCCACCAGTTGCCGATTGCTGTCCCTTCGATTCACGAGCAATTTCATCAGCCCCTTGTTTGCTGAATCCAAAAAATGTAGATTCTATTTTATTATCAACAAACGAATCGGTATATTGAGCAAACTGATTGGTTGAGTCTTTTCTTGAAAATGTACCGTAAACAGCAGTATTTTCTTTTGTGCCATAAAGCTTGTCGAGTTCGCTTATTAATTTCACCACTATTTCGTCTGTGGCGGGCAAAAGAGTTGATGCAGGATTGACGGATGCTACAGTAGTGCCAGCAGTTTTAATAAGCTCATGAATTACGGCGTAATGTACTGTTATCATTTACATTCCTTTAAAGAATTGAGCATTAATAAGAAATATTTACTGGCTAGTCTTGCATAATACATGATGGGGCAAGTGTGGGTTTGATTAATTTTGATGACAAAATGAAGCGCGTAGTATGGGTAGAACGCCGTGAAATCCATCGTAATGGCATTGAATTATGATGGGTTTCGTTATCACTCTACCCATCCACCGTGCTTAAGCTTTTCTAACCGCTAAGCAGGTATTACGAATCATCAACCTGATCGGCCAACTCGGCCAATTTCTTAACCAACTCCGATAATTGCTGCTGACTCTCCGCACGTACCGTCGCATGAGCCACTTTGCGCCCTTTGCGCGGCGCTTTATCGTAAAGATGCAAATGCGCATGGGGAATTGCCAATAGTTCTTCAGTCTTCGGCAGTCCGCCGATGAAATTCACCATGGCCGCATTGCCTACCGGCGCTGTTGAGCCTAACGGCAGATCCAGAATCGCCCGCAGGTGATTTTCAAACTGGCTGGTTTCCGCGCCTTCAATCGTCCAATGGCCGGAGTTATGTACCCGTGGCGCGAACTCGTTGGCAACCAGCTTGCCGTCTACGTCAAATAACTCCAAAGCCAATACGCCGACATAATCCAGCGCTTCCAGCAAGCGGGACACATAAGTTTCGGCCTGTTGTTGCATCGGGTCGCCGGCGCGGCATTCGGAAATGCGCAGGATGCCGCCGCGATGCAGGTTTTCCGAGAGCGGGTAGAAAGCAACCTCGCCTGAAACGCTACGTACCGCGATGATCGATACTTCGCGGCTAAACGGCACGAAAGCTTCGACAACAGCCGGTACGCCTTGTAATAGTTCCCAAGCCTGCGTTAAATCATCGGCCGATTTGAGCAGCGACTGGCCTTTGCCGTCGTAGCCTTGGGTGCGGCTTTTTAAAATGGCCGGATAGCCGATGCTGGTCATGGCTTGTTGCAGGCTTTCAAGGCTGTCTACCGCTGCATAATTCGGCGTAGGGATATCGATGTCATGGAAAAAAGTTTTTTCGACTAATCGATCTTGGGCAACGGCTAAAGCTTTCGGAGAGGGATACACTTGGGTGTGGGAAGCGAGAAACCCGGCGACTTCAGACGGTACATTCTCAAATTCGTAAGTGACCACATCGGCGCGTTCCGCTAATTGGGCCAGTAATTGAGGGTCGTTGTAGTCGCCGATCAAGGGTTCGCCCAGCTTGTTGGCGCAGGCATCGGCGGATGGATCGAGAAAAATAAAATCCAACCCTAATGGCGTGCCCGCCAGCGCTATCATTCTGGCAAGCTGACCTGCGCCCAATACACCAACTTTCATAAATCGTCCTCTGCTCGTGGATCTGCGTGTGCAAGTACCGATTCGGTTTGCTCGCGTCTGAAATCGTTTAATGCGCCCTTATATTGGGCATGTTTGTTACTGATAATGGCCGCCGCCAACAAGGCTGCGTTGATCGCGCCCGCTTTGCCTATCGCCAAGGTACCGACCGGAATACCGGCGGGCATTTGTACGATGGATAACAGCGAATCCATGCCGTTCAGGGCTTTGGACTGTACCGGTACGCCCAACACAGGCACGGCGGTTTTTGCCGCAGTCATGCCGGGTAAATGCGCTGCTCCGCCCGCTCCGGCGATAATGACTTCCAGGCCTTTGGCTTCGGCTGTTTCGGCATAATCGAACAGTTTATCCGGGGTACGGTGCGCCGAAACGACTTCAACCTCATGCGGAATGCCGAGCCGTTCCAGCGTTTCCGCTGCAAAGCGCATGGTTTCCCAGTCAGAGGTCGAGCCCATGATGATGCCAACCAGTGCGGTCATGTGTAACTCCTTATTAAGCAGGTAATCATAAATTTCCAATAGCCATGTCGGCCTGAATAAGTCTGTTTGAGCGGGAGCGAAAACAGGCGTTTCCGGCGTATCGCAGAGCAAGCCGGAAACGCCTCCCTTGCGCTATGCTTGAGAAGGCCTAATGCCTTTACCGGGATAGCGGACGACAAAACGGCGTAGTATCTCATAAAAGCCGATAAATTCTAGTTCTCGTCAATGTCACTATCGAGTCCGGCCTGTTCGGTGATACTTTTGGAGAAGGTCTTTTTGACTTTAACGCCCAGCTCGACAAAGCTGCCGGCTTGACGGATCAGGTTGCCGTTGCCTTGGGTTAATTTATTCATCACGCCGTCATATGTGCTGTTGACGGTGCTTAACTGCTTGCCCAGCTTATCCAGATCGTCGACAAAGCCGCGGATTTTGTCGTAAACGATCCCTGCCTTATCGGCGATGGCGCGGGCATTCTCATTTTGGCGTTCATAGCGCCAGATGTTTTCAATGGTGCGTAGCGTCGCCAGCAAAGTAGTCGGGGTGACCACGATGATTTTATGCTCGAAGGCATCGGTAAATAAGCGTTCGTCGGCTTGAAAAGCGGCGATGAAGGCCGATTCAATCGGCATGAATAACAGTACAAAATCCAGCGACCTGAGGCCTTTCAAGCCGGAATAATCCTTGCTGCTCAAGCCTTTGATGTGGTCCCGCACCGCATCGGTATGCTGTTTTAATGCAGTGATCCGTTCCAGGTCATCTTCGGTCGAACAATAACGCTCATAAGCCAGCAAGGACACTTTGGAGTCGATCACCACATCTTTGTCCTCAGGCAGCCGGACGATTACATCCGGCTTGAACAGCCTGTTTTGTTCATCCCGGAACGCACCTTGCGTTTCGTATTCGATGCCTTTACGCAACCCCGATTTTTCCAGCACTTTTTCAAGTATCATTTCGCCCCAGTTGCCCTGGGCTTTTTTGTCGCCTTTCAAGGCGCGGGTCAGGTTAAGGGCTTCCTGGTTCATTTGCGCGGTATCGCGCCGCAATGAGACGATTTCTTCGCGCAGCGAAATGCGATCTTTGTTCTCGTTGTCGTAAACCGTTTCTATGCGTTGTTTGAACTCGCCGAGCTGTTCCCGTAGCGGCGTGACGATATGATCCAGGCTGGTTTTATGGTGTTCGGTGAACTGCTTGCTGCGGTCGTCGAAAATCTTGCCTGCCAGGTTTTCAAATTGGGTGTTCAGGCGTACTTCCGCATCCAGCAACAATTTTAATTTTTCCGCGGTATTTTTCGCCTGTTCATCCATGCGGGTCTGCAATTCGGCATTATGGGTTTTGGTTTCTATAAACAGTTGCTGCAGCTGTTTAAATTCGGTCTCGCGGCTTTGCAATTGTCTTAGTTTTTCTTCGGCGACAGCAAGATCGGTCGACAGTTGCCGGATCAGGGTTTTATCGTTACCGGATAGCAAGCGCATGATCAATGCGCCGAGCAATAGGCTGATTAACGTCAATACCAGCGGAGGAATGTTATTGATAAAACTCATGTGTACGGGTTTGGATTTGAACTGACGGCTTCAAGAAATAGTCTCAATTGAATCTGATAGGGTCTGGTTTAGGTTATATCAGTTTGAAGTAAACAGGAGGTAACCGGACAATGCAATTCCCAGAGACCCCACCATCAAGGAAAGAATGACTGCGATCTTCCTGGAGTATGCCGGCGGTAAGTCAGTAAGCGTAAGCGTCGCAATGAAGCGGGCATGCTGCACCGCAGCCACGAAAATAGCCAATGAACCCACGACGACAAAAGCAATACCTAGACCTGCTGAGAGCAGCGACGAAGTGCTGTGTTGATAGGGCTGAGTTTGCAGTGACAGTAGGCGAACGAAGAGGCCGAAGCGGGCAACAACAAAACCGATGGCTATGATTGTCAGACCGGTACGCAGCCACGCAAGGAGCGTGCGCTCGGCGGCGAAGAAGACGCGGGGATCGGAGTCTGAGATTGCCATGGTTTATAAGGCTTAACGTGATATATAAGGATTGCTGTCGTATAAAAAATATAATTTTTCGTATATCCCTTATAAATCCATCTAATGAATTGTTTTGATTGAATCGAGTTTAAACCAATAGAACAGAGTGTACAAACAAATACGTTATTACCTTAACGCCTATCAGCTTGTCATCCCTGACTTCCCTGCAACTGCTCCTGCGTCCATGCAATTGTGGATTCCGGCATAAATCTGTCTGGAACGGATTTGCAGTGACCCCGAACGGCGTCAGATAGGATAGACCCGTCAGAGTGCGTAGAGAATCCATGCCGGATGACATTTTGGGCATTCTTAATTATGAAAGCGTTGCTGCCAACGAATATCATCGGTCATGGTCATTTTTGCCCAAGGTTACAAACGCTTGAAGATGGCTTCTGCAATATTCAGGGTTTTATCCAGGATTTCATCGTCGTGCGCAGCCGAAACAAAACCGGCTTCAAAAGCTGATGGCGCCAAATAAACGCCCTGTTCCAGCATGGCATGGAAAAAACGTTTGAACAGGTTTTGATTGCACTGCATGACTTGGGCAAAGCTCGTTATTTGCTGTTCTGAGCTGAAAAACAGTCCGAACATGCCGCCAACGCTGTTCGTGGTCATAGCGATACCGGCTTGAGTGGCATGCGCTTTCAGGCCTGAAGTTAGTTTTTCGGTTTTTTCGGTTAAGGTCTGGTAAAAGCCGGGCCGGGCTATCAATTCCAGTGTTTTTAAGCCGGCAGCCATCGCGACAGGATTGCCGGACAGCGTACCGGCCTGATAAACCGGACCGAGCGGTGCAAGATATTCCATGATTTTACGCGAGCCGCCGAAAGCGCCGACCGGCATGCCGCCGCCGATGATTTTGCCCAGCGTGGTTAAATCGGGCTTAATGTTATAAAGCCCTTGCGCACCGTTTAAGCCCACTCTAAAACCGGTCATCACTTCATCGAAAATCAGCACGCTATTATATTGGTCGCAGACTTGACGCAAGCTTTCCAGAAAACCGGGCACAGGGGGAATGCAATTCATATTGCCGGCAACCGGCTCCACGATGATGCAGGCGATCTGCTCGCCCAGTTCGGCAAACAGCGCTTTGACCGACTCGCTGTCGTTGTAAGTCAAGGTGATGGTATTTTCAGCGACTGAGGCCGGAACGCCCGGCGAGCTGGGAACGCCAAACGTCAACGCGCCGGAACCGGCCTTGACCAGTAACGCATCGGAATGGCCGTGATAGCAGCCTTCGAATTTAACGATTTTATCCCGGCCGGTGTAGCCGCGGGCGAGTCGTATGGCGCTCATGGTCGCCTCTGTGCCGGAACTGACCATTCTGACCATATCAATGGACGGCATCAGCTCGCAAACCCGTTGGGCCATCAGCGTTTCAATTTCGGTCGGTGCGCCAAAACTCAGGCCCTTTTCGGCGGCTTGCTTGACCGCCGCAATGACTTCCGGATGGGCATGACCCAAAATCATCGGCCCCCAGGAACCGACATAATCAATATAACTATTGCCGATGCTGTCGTAGATGTAAGCGCCTTGGGCATGGTCGATAAAAACCGGGGTGCCGCCTACGCCGCTAAAAGAACGGACAGGCGAATTGACGCCGCCGGGAATTACAAGTTTTGCATCGGAAAATAACGCGGTTGCTTCAGTCATGGTTTCTTTATTTGATGATGTGGATGCCAAGCCTGCCGAGGGCCGGCAAGCCGAGGGTTGATTTTAATGGCGTAAAGAATAGGATAACTTAGCCGCGATTGAAAGCATATCGTTTCATATTCAACAATTGTATTGAAAAATAACGGTTTTAAAGCTACGCTCCAATCCTGATATTCGGAGAATATCGGAAAAGGTCGAAACTATTCAAATTATTTTCGATAACGGCCGGAATGCTATTTGCCCCTCGTTTTATAACTGGTTGGCTATCACCCTCAAGTTTAATAGCAGGCAAAAAATAATCGCGTCCTTACTTATAGGGCGTAGGCGAAGATGAAAACTTTGACCGAGAAATGGTGATGCGCTGATCAATCAGGCTCACTCGTTATTAACATAATAATAAAAATCAGAAGAAATTTATGTCAAGTTCATTGTCTCCACAATATCCGAAACGTAACTTTCTTTTTTTGTTAGGCGGTGTCATTGCCGTCATTGCTGTTTCCGAAACGCTGGTCATGTTGGTATTGGAGGTGATTCGGCGACAGGAAATTGTATTATCGCCATTGCAGGATGCTGTTTTTAATATTGCGCTGCTGACTGCGCTTAGTTCATTACTGTTATGGTTTCTGGTGATACGATCTCTGGCCGTGCAAGCTGTCCAGGATCAGGCGGCATCCAATAGGGAACTGCTGGAGGTTCTGGAGAATCATGTCCTGATCAGTATTGCCGATATTCAGGGGCGTATCGTCTACGCTAACGACATGTTTTGCAAAGTGTCCGGTTATACGCAGAATGAACTTGTCGGACAGGATCATCGTATTGTCAACTCCGGCTATCATGACCAGGATTACATTCACAACATGTGGCGCACTATCACCGCCGGCCAGGTATGGCACGGAGAGTTCTGCAATCGCCGTAAGGACGGGCAATTGTACTGGGTGGACAGCACTATCGCGCCTCTACTGGATAAGGCCGGTAAGCCTAAGCAATATATTTCGATACGTCGGGATATTACGGCGCAAAAAGCGAATGAACTAAAGTTGACGGCGCTCAAGCGTGCGCTGGATGCCAGCAGTGAGATGATACTGATCACCAATGCGGAAGGACTCATTCAATACGCCAACCCGGCGCTGTGCCTATTCACCGGCTGGTCGGAGGATGCGCTGATGGGACAAAAACCCTACGTGCTGGACAGTCCTACCACCGACCGTCAAGCCTTGACCGCGATGCAAAGCAGGCTTCATTCCAGTAAAGCCTGGTCGGGGCGGCTGCGGGGCCGCCGTCGAGGCAAGGCCCACTCTTCTCACCTACATTCGGCAGGCGATGTTTCCGTGCTTGAGCGTGAAAATGATAGCCGCGACTCCGGACAAGCCGAGGACGCTCTGGAATATTGGGCCAATATTAATATTACGCCGATTCTGACCGCAAACGGCACGTTGTCCGGTTATGTACAGATTCAGCATGATGTCAGCAAGCTGGTCGAACAGGAGGCGGCTTTGCAAATCGAAAGCGACGATACTGCCGCCCGCCTGACGATTTCCGAGACCCTGCATCAATCTCTGGCACTGGAGCAACGATTTGTTCAGGTTCTGGATATCCTGTTCGGCCTCAAGTCTTTCGATCTGCAACGCAAGGGTTGTGTGTTTCTCCAGGCACAGGATGATGATTATCTGGAGAGGTTCGTCGTACACGGCGAGCTTGACCACATGGAGCAACGCATAGCTTTTGGCGACGGTTTGTGTGGCCAAGTCGCTGTTTCAAGGAAACTGATCGTTATTGATAATTGCTCTCTAGAGGACGTAGGCGCGGGGCGTGAGCTTTGCTGCGAGCATCAGCCCCACGGCCACTACATTGTGCCTATCGCTTCCGGCGAGGACATTCTGGGCGTACTGTTTGTTTTTACTGATACCTACCCCGTGCAAAACGAGTCCCGCATCGCCATGCTCAAGGAAGTCGGCGAAATGATGTCGCTCGCATTGCTCCAGGATCAGGCCAATGCCTCGCTGGAAGCTGCGCGTGACGCCGCCTTGCAGGTCGCACATACCAAGACCGAATTTCTCGCCAATATGAGTCATGAGATTCGGACCCCGATGAACGGCGTATTGGGCATGCTGGATCTGTTGCAGGATACGCAATTGTCTCGTGAACAATGGGACTTGATCGAAATCGCGGCGAATTCGGCAGAATCCCTGTTAACGATCATTAATGATATCCTGGATTTTTCCAAACTGGAGGCGGGTAAAATCGAATTGGAGCTGATCGAGTTTAACCTGCCCGAATTGGTGGAAGAAGTTTGCACATTGCTGTCCAGCCGCGCTCACAGCAAGGGCCTGGAATTAAACTGCTTTCTGCCGGCAAATCTACTGCAACATTGGTATGGCGATCCCACCCGTATCCGTCAAGTGCTGACCAACCTGATCGGCAATGCCGTTAAATTTACCGAGAAAGGTGAAGTTTCGGTAAAAGTAAGCGTGCCTGAGCGGGACGATACCCGATTCTGTTTTGAAGTCATGGATACCGGTATCGGTATCAGCGCTGAGGCCCAAGCACGCCTGTTTCAGGCTTTCTCCCAGGCGGACAGTTCCACCTCCCGGCGATACGGCGGTACGGGATTGGGGCTATCCATCAGCAAAGATCTGGTTGTGCTTATGAACGGCAGCATCGGTGTTGAAAGTTCCCTGGGGCAGGGAGCAAATTTCTGGTTTACGCTGCCATTGTCTCCGGCAGATAACGATGATCCGATCCCGCAGGCTAACTTTATCGGCAAGCGGGCGCTGATAGTCGATGATAACGCGACCAATCGCATGATTCTGAATCATTACTTAAGCAGTTGGGGCTTTACTTTAAGCGAAGTCGACAGCGGACCGGCGGCACTCGTCGAACTCGAAGCCGCCGTGCTGCGAAACGAAGCTTACGATTTACTGCTGTCGGATATGCAAATGCCGGATATGGACGGTTTCGCACTGGCTCGCGCTATCGCCCAAAAACCGGCTATCGCCGGCATTCCTCGCATTCTTTTATCTTCAGGCGGCATCGGCTCGGAATCTGAAAGACTTGAGTCGGGGTTTACACAAAGTCTGTTAAAACCGGTACGGCAATCGCAGCTTTTTGATGCGATTATTGATGCATTACAGCTTTCCAGCCAGAAAACCGCTCAAGTGGATAGAGTAAAAGAGGTGTTGCTCGATTACAGTAACAAACGGGTGTTGGTGGTTGAAGATAACAAAGTTAATCAAAAAGTGATTATGTCCCAGCTCGCCAAGTTCCAGCTTAAGCCGGATTTGGCCAATAACGGGCAGGAGGCGCTGGACCGGTTGGAGCGTCAATCTTACGATTTAGTGTTTATGGACTGCCAAATGCCGGTCATGGACGGTTACGAAGCCACACGCATTTTACGCGAACGGGAAGACGGCAAGTCCCATACGCCAATCACCGCGCTTACTGCTCATGCCTCGGCAGGAGAGCGCGAAAAATGCCTGTCCGCAGGCATGGACGATTATCTTAGCAAGCCTGCCAGTCGCGCCGATCTGGCAGTGGTTTTGGCGTGCTGGCTGGACATGTCTTTCGACTCCGCGCACAGTGAGTTCGCCGATTCCGCTCAGGTTTTTCCGTTTCAAGCGGAATCGGGGAGTTGGGATGAATCCGCCGCACTCAAACGCCTGGATGGCGATAATGATTTGTTGATTGAGATGATAGATTTATTTCTCGAAGAAGCGCCTGTGTCTGTGGCAGAATTGGAAACAGCTCTGTCTCGATCCGATCTTTTGGCGCTGGCCGATGCAGCCCATGCGATTAAAGGTATGGCCGGGCATTTTTGTGCCGAACAAATAATCGGTCTTGCGGTAAACTTGGAACATGCCGCCCGTAAAGCCACAGATGCGGATTTTCAGTTGATGACCCATAGCTTGATCCAGGCCACGAGGGATTTAGTCGAAAATCTGCTAAAAAGAAAAGAACAAAATCAATGAATGCCGAATTTAATCTTAACGAACTGAAAATTGCCGATCGCCTGCCTTCCCCTTCGGGAACGGCATTGGCTATTATGCAACTCGTGCAACAAAGCGATGCCACCGTGCAACAGGTAAGCCAACTGGTTAAAGTCGATCCTGCTCTCAGCGGGCGTATTTTGCGCTTTGCCAATTCGGCGGCTTTCGGAGCCAGACGCCCGATTGCCGATGTTCAAACGGCAGTCATGATGATGGGCATGCAAACGGTACGCAACTTTGCACTGAGCCTTTCCCTGATTAGCAATAGCAGCAAAGGCCATTGTCAGCGCTTTGATTACGAAGCCTACTGGTCGAGATCTTTGGCTATGTCGGTATCGATCGCGGCGATCACTGCCCGGGAAACTACTGTGGTACCTGCGGAATCGTTTACGTTGGGATTGCTGAGCGACATAGGCAGTCTCGCCATGGCAACCGCTTGGGCGGATCTTTATGATGAATGTCTTAATGTGGCAGAGGGTGAGCAGCTTCTTGCCCTGGAGGGTGAGCGTTTCGCTATCGATCATAACGCCTTGAGTTTAATATTGCTGGCTGATTGGGGATTCCCATCGATATTTCTGGATGCCTTGAAACTGAGCTTTAAGAAGAAAGTATCAGGGCTTGACCGGACTGCGCATTTTGCCCGGCAACTGATTTTGGCCAGATTGATTGGAAACTACTGCGTCGCCGATGAGGCCTATCGTGCCGAACTGTTGCCGGATTTAAAACTGGAGGGATACCTCCATGCTCTGGACGAACCGTCCCTGCTCGCGTTTATCGATGAAACCATTGAGCTTTGGCATGAGTGGGGCAAATTAATTGACGTAAAAACAGAGGTGCGCCAACCTTTGCTAAAAACGGTTACCGCCATGGAATCGGTACCGGGTTTGGACCTATTACTGGTCGATGATGATCCGATGATGCTGGCGCGTCTTTCCAAACAGCTTGCGGCGGCGGGTAATCAGGTTGCAGTATGCCGCAACGGCGAGTCTGCGTTGAAATATGTCATTGAGCACGGGCCGCAATTGGTCATTACCGATTGGCGTATGAAGCCCATGGATGGCCTGGCCCTTTGTAAAGCCTTACGCGCATCGACGTTCGGTAAAAATATTTACCTGATTATGCTGACTTCGACGGAAGAAGAGGATGCTCTGGTTGAAGCTTTCGATGCAGGTATCGATGATTATGTAACCAAGCCGATCAGCCTGCGCGTACTGCTGGCGCGTCTACGGGCCGGTCAGCGCATTATTACGCTGCAAAATGAACTGGAAAAAGAGAGCAGGGACATCCAGCGCTATACTGCCGAGCTGGCGGCAGCGAACCGCCGTCTTAAACTGATGGCGAATACGGACATTCTGACCGGCTTACCTAACCGGCGTTATGCGCTGAACCGTCTGGAACAGGAGGCGGCGACTGCGCTACGCGGTAATCAGCCTTTGAGTGTTTTAATGCTGGATTTGGATCATTTCAAATCTGTCAATGACACGTTGGGCCATGATGTCGGCGATCAGGTGCTGATCCATGCGGCCAGCCTGATGCGAACAACTGCGCGCACTAACGATGTTGTCTGCCGGCTGGGTGGCGAAGAGTTTCTGATCATCGCCCCCAATACTGACGGTACCACAGCCTTGTTATTGGCCGAGCGCATTCGCAATTCCCTCGAACGAAACCAGCCCGAGGGACTGGTATTGCGTTACCCGGTTACGGTCAGTATCGGCGTGGCGGGCTCTATGGGCGCCAAGCCCAGTTGGAAAGAATTGATGAAAAGATCGGATGACGCGTTATATCTTGTCAAACAAGGCAATCGCAATGGTGTACAGCTTGCCCCACCATCAGCATAATCACGAGACCATATAATGAATGTATTAGCTGTCTATAGCATCAAGGGGGGCGTTGGCAAAACCTCAAGCGCGGTTAACCTGGCCCACACAGCCGCTCGGACCGGTTACCGTACTTTGGTTTGGGATCTTGATCCGCAAGGAGCCAGTAGTTATTATTTTCGGATCAAGCCCAAGATTAAAGGCGGCAGCAAAGACTTGATCGCCGGAAAACGCGAATTGGACGGCCTGATTAAAGGCACTGATTTTGAAAACCTGGATTTACTTCCGGCCGATTTTTCGTTCAGAAACCTGGATTTGGTTCTGGATGCCAAGAAAAAGCCGACTCAGCAACTGAAAAAACTTCTGAAGCCGTTGGCGGAAGAATACGATTTTATCTTCCTGGATTGCCCGCCCAACATTTCACTGTTATCCGAAGCGGTATTTGAGGCGGCCGATATATTACTGTCGCCGATAATCCCCACCACATTGTCGTTAAGGACATTCGAACAACTGCAAAAGTTTATCGAAGATAATGATTTGAATAAGCTGGTGCTTATCCCGTTTTTCTCGATGGTCGACCGGCGCAAAAAAATGCACCGCGATATTGTGGACGATCTGCTGGCGACGCATCCCGATATTTTAACGACGGCCATTCCATACGCCAGCGATATCGAACGTATGGGGCTGGAGCGTATGCCATTGGGAGGCTATATCAAGAAAAGCCAATCTACGGTTGCTTACAATGCATTGTGGCTGGAAATCCTGGCCCGTATTACCAACAAAAATAAAATATGACAGGCAATAATGGAACACCGCTTAAATTAATACCTTATCCGTATAGCTCTTGGAGTAACCATGCCTAATAAACGATTTGTTATGAGCAAGCCAATATCCTCAATCACAGATGTCGCCACATTGGGAGTAACAAAAGAGGATTTTATTGATGATTTTAAACAATATTATGTTCATTCATTGGGGCGGGATGAGAATTTTCGTTCATCGCCTTTCTATGCCTGTGAAGCACTGTCATTATCCATTCGCGACCGGTTGATGGAGCGCTGGAAAACCACTTATAAAACCTACAACAAAATGGATAGCAGGAAGGTGTACTACCTTTCAATGGAATTTTTGATGGGCAGAACCTTGAGTAATGCGATGCTTAATTTGGGCATTATTGATCCGGCGACTCAGGCTATGCATGATTTGGGTATTGAAATCGAAGAGCTGATTGACAGGGAACTCGATGCCGGACTGGGTAATGGCGGATTGGGGCGGTTGGCCGCCTGTTTTATCGACAGTTGCGCGACATTGCAATTGCCGGCGATAGGTTATGGTTTGCGTTATGAATACGGCATGTTTACCCAAAAAATCGTCAATGGTGAGCAGGTCGAAAAACCGGATCACTGGCTGCGCTACGGCAATGTCTGGGAAGTCGAGCGGCTGGAATATTCACTACGTATCAAGCTTGGCGGCCATACCGAAATTCAGACCGATGAACAGGGCAATCAGAGGGTATGCTGGATTAGCACTAATGATGTGTTGGCCGTCCCTTTTGACACGCCGATACCGGGTTATCAAAACAATACCGTCAACACGTTGCGATTATGGAAAGCCGTGGCGACCGAGGAGTTTAACCTGGATGAGTTTAACGCAGGCGATTATGCCGAATCGGTAGCCGCAAAAGTCATTGCAGAGCACATTACCATGGTGCTGTATCCCAATGACGCCAATGAAAACGGCAAGGAATTGAGGCTGCGGCAACAGTATTTTCTCGCTTCAGCCAGCTTGCAGGACGTTCTCTCTCATTGGACCAGACAGCACGGCCATGATTTCAGCAATTTTGCCAAAAAAAGCTGTTTTCAGTTAAACGATACCCATCCGAGCATAGCCATTGCCGAATTGATGCGGCTGTTAATGGATGTGTATGGCCTGTCATGGACTACCGCCTGGGGAATTACCCGGCAAACCATGGCTTACACCAATCATACCCTGTTGCCTGAAGCACTGGAAAAATGGTCGGTCAAGCTTATGCAAAGATTGTTGCCAAGATTGATGGAGGTTATTTTTGAAATCAATGCCCACTTTATGTCGGAAGTCGCAGCGCATTGGCCCGGCGACAGAGCCAGATTGGGCAGAATGTCGATTATCGAGGAAGGCGAAGAGCAGCAGGTACGCATGGCTTATCTCGCGATAGTCGGCAGTTTTTCGGTCAATGGCGTCGCCCAATTGCATTCGCAGTTATTGCAGCAGGGCTTGTTTCGCGATTTTTATGAATTATGGCCGCACAAGTTTAACAATAAAACCAACGGCGTAACCCCACGTCGCTGGCTGGCTTCTTGTAATCCCGAGTTAGCTGCGCTGATAACCGAAACTATCGGCGACGGCTGGATAACCCATCTGGACGAATTAAAAAAGCTGGCGCCTTTTGCCGAGGATGTCACATTCAGGAATCGTTGGCGCGCGATAAAACAACGCGCAAAGCAGCGCCTGATTGCGCACAGAAAGCAGCAAAATGAGGGACCTGATTTAAATCCTGATGCACTGTTCGATATACAGGTTAAACGCATCCACGAATACAAGCGTCAGATCTTAAATGTCCTGCACGTGATTCATCTTTATGACCGCATTAAACGCGGCGAGACGCTGAACTGGGTTGCGCGTTGCGTATTGATAGGCGGTAAGGCCGCACCCGGTTATGCGATGGCAAAAAGAACCATTAAATTAATCAATAACGTCGCCCAAGTCATTAATTCGGACCCCGATGTCGGCGATAAGTTAACCCTATATTTTTTACCCGATTACCGGGTTTCAGGGATGGAGATGATCTGCCCTGCGGCCGACCTTTCCGAGCAGATTTCTACCGCAGGCAAAGAAGCTTCCGGTACCGGCAATATGAAACTGATGATGAACGGCGCGCTCACTATCGGAACACTGGATGGCGCTAATATTGAAATAAGGGAAGAAGTCGGCGATGAAAATTTTTTCCTGTTCGGGCTGACCGAAGAGCAAATCGAAACCAGGCGGCAGCATTACGATCCCGTTGCGATCATTGATCAGGATGACGATTTGCAACGGGTGATGAACCTGCTGGAAAGCGCGCATTTTAATCAGTTTGAACCGGGAATTTTCGACGACCTTATCGCATCCGTTAAAAGCAAGTATGATCCGTGGATGACGATTGCAGATTTTAGAAGTTATATCGATGCGCAAAAACGCGTGGAAGCCGCCTATCAGGATAAAGACCATTGGACTCGTATGAGCATATTGAATTGTGCAAACAGTGGCAAATTTTCTACGGACAGGACCATCAACGACTATAACAAAGATATCTGGAAACTGGAGCCAGTGCCTGTGCAATATCCCTAAAATATTGCTCTAGCCGAAGCTCTATCAGTGCAAGACAAGAAAAGCAACGATAAAAACTTCGTGTCTTTGTGGTGCATTAATCAATCTATTTACACTCATATTATTGTTGATGACAATCAAGCCTGCGCTGTACTATGCAGCACCCGATTAATTACCTTGAAACTATTATGAAGACAGACAGTACCGCCATTAAAAAACGATATGACCGCATTGCTCCGTATTTCGAGGGTATGGAAGCGGTCATGGAAGGGTTGTTTTTTAAAAGCTGGCGGGAAAAATTATGGGCCAAAGTTGAGGGCCATCATGTTCTTGAAGTCGGCGTGGGGACGGGCAAGAATTTTGACTATTATCCCAAGGACGCCAGGATAACCGCGATTGATTTTAGCGAACAAATGCTAAAGCAGGCGGAGCAGAAACGGGACAGGAAAAACGCCAATGTTGAGCTGGAGTTAATGGATATCCAGTCTTTATATTTTGCCGATAACAGTTTCGATACGGTGATTTGTTCCTTTGTTTTTTGTTCGGTACCGTCGGCGGCAAAAGGATTGAAAGAGCTTTACCGGGTATGCAAACCGGGCGGACAAGTTTTATTACTGGAACATGTGTTAAGCTCAAATCCGGTAATTGCGGCTGTCATGAACCTGCTTAACCCTGTGGTTGTCGCGCTGGTTGGAGCAAACATTAACAGGAATACCGTCAAAAACGTTAAAGCCTGCGCTTTTACCTCGGTGCATGTTGATCAACGCAGCAGTGATATTATCAAGCTGATTGAAGCCAGAAAATAACGGATATTAAACTTTTTAACTGGATAGTTGCCAAATTGGGTAAAATACAATGAATTTTTGGATTAGTTTATTTAAGTGAAGCCACAATTAGAAAATCTGGTACAGACGCCGATCCCAACCAAACACGGCGAATTTATCCTGCATTATTACAGCAATACCATCGATGACAAAGAGCATGTCGCCTTGGTTAAAGGCGATGTTGCGGGCAAAGAACATGTGCCGGTACGCATTCATTCCGAATGTTTTACCGGTGACGTCTTAGGTTCAAGGCGTTGCGATTGCGGCGAACAGCTGGATATGGCGCTGCAAATTATCGATAAAGCCGGTTTCGGTATCTTGATTTATCTGCGTCAGGAAGGACGCGGCATCGGCTTGTTGAAAAAACTACAGGCTTATAATTTACAGGATCAGGGTATGGATACGGTTGATGCGAATATCCATTTGGGCCATCTTGCCGACGAAAGGGAATACAATATTGCCGCTTTGATGCTGGAAAACCTGAACGTAAAATCGATCGAGCTGATCACCAACAACCCCAAGAAAATAGAAGAGCTGAAAAAACTCGGTATTAACGTGGCAGGCCGTATTCCGGTTGAGTCCGTGGCTCACGATGACAACGTCGGTTATTTAAAAACCAAAGCAAAAAAAATGGCGCACATGCTGTTCGAGTCCAAAAAAGACTAAAGTAGCGTCTAGCGATTTGACTCGCCTAACACCGTTTCAACCAGTTTTACCCAATAAGCTGTGCCGATCGCCAATATCTCATCATTAAAATCATAATGCGGATTATGCAGCAGACAGCTGTTTTCGGAAGAGCCATTGCCTATCCAGGCATAGCAGCCGGGTTTTTCCTGCAACATAAATGCAAAATCTTCCGAACCCATGCAGGGTGACGGTTGACGATCGACACAATCATCACCGGCTACAGCCAGTGCTGCTTGCAGCGCCAGTTCCGTTTCAGCTTCCGCATTAAAAGTCACCGGGTAGCCTGGATTTTCCGGGTTGAATTTGATCTCTGCGCTGACTTCAAAACCCTCGCAAGTTGCATTGACCAGCCGGGTGATTTTATCGGCAATGGTTTTTTGAGTTTCGCTGCTAAAGCAACGGAAAGTGCCTCTTAACAGAACCGATTCCGGTAGCGCATTCCAGGTATTGCCTGCATGGACCTGGGTAATGCTGACCACTGCCGGATCGGCCGGATTAACAGTTCGACTGACAATAGTCTGTAACGAGGTAATCAACTGGGCCGACGCGACTATTGCATCATTGCCCAAATGCGGCATTGCGGCATGGGTCGCTTGTCCGCTGATAATGATTTCAAAGCAATCGAATGACGCCATCATCGCGCCGGATTTAACCGCAAAATGCCCTGGTGGAATATCGGGGAAATTATGCAGCCCGAAAACGCAGTCGGCCGGAAATTTTTCAAACAAGCCGTCATTAATCATCCGTTCGGCTCCGGCGCGGCCTTCTTCGGCAGGTTGGAAAATAAAATACACTGTGCCGTTAAAGTTGCGATGTTCGGCTAAATAACTTGCCGCACCCAGCAGCATCGCCGAATGGCCGTCATGGCCACAGGCATGCATTTTGCCGTCATGGCGGGATTTGTAGGCAAAAGTATTCTTCTCCTGAATGAACAAGGCATCCATATCGGCGCGCAAAGCTATTTTCTTAGCGCCGTTCCCGGCAGTCAGCGTTGCGACAACGCCAGTTTCGCCTAATCCCTGATGAACTTCCAAGCCGAAACTCGCCAGCTTATCGGCAATAAATTCAGCGGTTTGTATTTCCTCAAAAGCGGTTTCAGGAAATTGATGCAGATGCTGCCGCCACTGTCGCATTTGTGCATGCAGCTGCTGGATATCGTTTGCGATAGACATGGAAACTCACGTGAACTTGATGATGGCTACTATGCTACAACTAAGTTTTGATAAACCGTAAGGATTTTTAGCAAGGCGCTTCGTGATCCATAAGCTCGATACTGAAATGCCATGCTGCGTCTTATGTTTGAACAAGCGTAGTTCAGGAATCCCGTCCTTTTTTAATTTCAACTTTATATCTGCTGACAAGTTTTTACGGAAGAGCATAGGGTTATTTTCTCGTACAATACGGCAAGATGGGAGAGTTTTACAAAGCTAGGAAACTAAGGTGGTTTTAACAACTATCTGAATTATATTCATCGAAGTTCATATCATACATGGCTGGTTACGGCGAGGATTGCCGACTGGCCGCATTCGTGTTTTCATCGATTTGTGGAACAGGGTGTTTACCCGGTTAACTGCTGCCGTTTTGGCGATTTCAGTATTCATGCAAGCAAATGACTTAAAGGATGCATTTCATTCCGCAGAATACGCTGTCCGGGTAGCATGTGATAAGCGTGATGGGTTGTAGGAACGAACATCATGACCTCGATGAAGAAAGAGGCGGATGATGCCGCTATTCCAGCGGACCAGGTTCAAGCAGCTCTTGAGACGATTTTGGCAAGTAGGGTATTTATTAATGCCCCGCGCATGTGCCGTTTGTTGCGCTTTTTGGTCGAGAAGGCGATCTCCGGCGCTGTCCGGGATACCAGCGAATATGCTATTGGCATAGAGGTCTTTGACCACGATCCATCTGCTTATAGCACCAGTGAAGATCCTGTTGTCCGGGTTCAGGTTGGTCGTTTGCGCAAAAAGCTTAAAGTTTATTATGCAATCTTGGGAGCCGACTCCAGCATCGAAATATCTATTCCGATAGGCAGTTACATGCCGGTTATTCAACGCAAAAGTGTTCTGGATATCGCTCCCAAGCAATCCGGCATATTGGCAATCCACCCATTTAAATGTATTTCGCATCATCAGGATGCCGTAAATTTCACGCAAGGTTTGAATGAGGAACTTATGCATCAGTTATTTAAAGCATTTGGGAAAATAATTGTAACATATTCATTTGTCACATCCGGCGATGCCGACTATGAAAGCTGGATTTTAAAAGATATTTACGGTGCCGGCGTAAAGCACTTACTCGAAGGAAGCATCCAAATTGACGAAGAACATCTTCGAGCTTCAATTCGTTTGATTGATGTTTCAGCTGGGTGCATAGCTTGGACAGAACAATTTGATCGACGTGTTTTTTTTGCCATTTCACATCAGGAAGAACTTGCCTTATCTATTTGCAGGGCATTAAAGCGTTTTTTTTGTCACCAGTAACGGTGTCTCGCGGGCATTGTATTTCAAAGTCACGCAGCCTCATCAAGCTTGATCAAACCGTTTACGCGGTGATGTTACGGTAACACTGATAGAGCGTTACCGTAACGATACTTACGTTAGACGCCATTATAGCGTTATTGTTTGGCGCGTGATTTTAATTACTAATGTTGTTGAGCTTATTATTTATAGTAAGTTATTGTAAATAACGAGATAAATTCTATTTTCTTATGCGCAGATTGCGTGTATTTACTTGAAATGATGATATTTACTTATACGCCTCTTAAATAAGCTGGGGTAATAACCCCAGCTTATTTTTTATTACATCAATATTCATGAAAAGTAGGCTGTTTTTTTAAAACAGCATGTCAGATTTAATGGCTGGCTCAAATGAATCCAAAATTTTAGATAATTATTAAATGCACTAATTATGAGTATCGTATTTAGAAGTATAAAAGCACGATTAGGTCTGCATTTCATAAACGTGATGGGCCGGTAATGAGCATCATGACTGCAATGAAAAACGGGAAGAATGATGTCAATGCCATTCCTGCGGGTGAGGTTCGGA
This sequence comes from Methylobacter sp., assembly GCF_036845245.1. Lineage (NCBI taxonomy): Bacteria > Pseudomonadati > Pseudomonadota > Gammaproteobacteria > Methylococcales > Methylococcaceae > Methylobacter > Methylobacter sp. The sequence goes on along the minus strand of NZ_DAIUEH010000004.1, from coordinate 31,178 downwards.
CCGCTCTTGAGACGATTTTGGCAAGCAGTGTGTTTATTAATGCGCCACGCATGTGTCGTTTGTTGAGCTTTCTTGTCGAGAAGGCAATCTCCGGGGCTGTGCGCGACACCAGTGAATATGCTATCGGCATAGAGGTTTTTGATAGAGATCCGGCTGCTTATAGTGTCAGTGAAGATCCTGTAGTCCGGGTTCAGGTCGGCCGATTGCGTGAAAAGCTTAAAGTTTATTATGCGACGTTGGGGTCTGGTTCAGGCATCGAAATATCCATCCCAATAGGTAGTTACATGCCGGTTATCAGGGCTATGAATGCGGTGGATATTGATTTCAAGCAGTGCTGCATGTTGGTAATCCATCCCTTTAAATGTATTTCGTATCATGGAGATAACGTCCATTTCACGCAAGGCTTGAATGAGGAACTTATGCATCAGTTATTTAAAGCATTTGGGAAGATAATTGTACCGCATTCTTTTTTCACGTCAGGCGATACCGATACTGAAAGCCGGACATTAAAAAATGTTTCCAACGCTGGAGCAAACCATCGACTTGAAGGAAGCGTACAAATCGACGCAGAAAGCATTAGAGCCTCAATTCGCGTGGTAGATGTTTCGGTGGGTTGCATTACTTGGTCAGAACAATTTGATCGAGATGCTTTTTTTGCGATTACGCTTCAGGAAGAGCTTGCCTCATCTATTTGCGGCTCATTAAAGAGCTTCTTCGGGCACGAGTAACGGCATCTTCGTTCAAACTAAGCCGTCTTATGCATAGAGGGCCTGTAACATAAAGATTCATTTATTAAGCCGCTGATATTAAATGTTACTGTAACGATACTTATGTTAGAGTCGCTAAGGCTTTATTGTTTAGCCGTGTGATCTTAATTACTGAATACCGGTAACGATGTCACACACAGTAAGTTGACCTGGATAGCTTGAAAATAAACACATACCGATCCTGCTTAGCTTGCAAATTTATTTACATTTACTTTGCCGTTATATTGGGCTGACCTTGAGCACTTGCCAGCCACCAGTGAATATTAGCGACATTAATGAAGTAAAAAACTCAACTTTAATTTTGGAGATAACAATGGCAACACCATACGGCGTCACAATCACTATGAGTGCAAGTACCGTTACAAATCTTATAAACGGCAATTTCAATCTATATGGCTTCAAGGCAGTACAAACTACTCAATCGGGGGGCGCGCCGCTCGTTTGGTTTAAAACGTTAAATTATTCAACCACCACTGCCGTTTCCTGGCAGGAACAGTATCAAGCCTACACGTCTAACAGCAGTATCATTGCAAATGGCCAAATCATAGCAAGCAACTCTAACAATATTAACCTTGGTCAAACCATGAATGTTGCTACGGGCGGGATAGGTACCGTGGTTAATGACGGCACTGATTTAGCCATTTCAATTTTAAACCAAACAACAACCCAATACACATGCGGTATTTCACAAACAGCGACTGACGGTTCGATGAATCCGCTCTGTGCATTTCCGCTGTATGGCGGCAACATGGATGTTATAGCGCCCATCGAGAAAATTTTACTTATGTTCTCCTCTAATCAGATCAACACCGGAACGGTAATCCAAAAAGCTTACAGCCCCGGTATTTTTATCGATCTGACGGCTAATAATAACGTAAATGTGGCATATGATCTTAACGCAGGTTGGTCGTGGGGCGGATATTCATGGGCGCAGTCAGTTACGGCTAACGCATCAATGTCTCCATTGCTCATCCAATCATAGTAGACCGGTTACGCAAAAAATCTCTTTAATATTTCGTATAAATATTGAAGAGAATCATGTGTGTCGGTCGGCTATGTTGAAGTAAGAAATTGAGTCTGGTACAAATCCAGTTCGATTGATTTTGCTCCTCTACCCCCTCATAGCGTACGTCGCCATGAGGGGGTTTCCTTATTCGGTTTTATCGCGCAAAATACATGTCCATAACTTTCTCTGCGTAAGTTGTAATCGGCTGGCGCATTATTTGATTTATTTTTAATGCGTTACATCAAACGGTTGTACAACCTGGCTTGGCGGATATGTGCGGATACGGCGAGTGCTGTGGCGGCAGGAGGGAACCGCTGTTTTTGTAAAAGCTTGTGTTGGACAACCCCGTTAAAAACCACGCAGCCGTTAATGCTTACGACGCCCCAGTCGTCCGGCTTCCACAAAACTGACGACCAATTAACCCGCCGCGATTTCGTAAAGCTTTGCATTTTAGCAACGCAAAAAACGTTGCGTGTTAACTCTCAGCCTTATCTCTTCTGGGGACTACTCGATTTCAGTCCAGCAGTACGTGCCATGTCGAGCCCGGCATATAATGCGACGATTACTATAAATATGAATGCGGATACCATTCAAAAGCTACTCGCAGGCCAATACATTTTATACGGATATAAAGCAGTACAAAGTACGGACAAAGCGGGTAGGCCGTTGGTATGGTTTGATACGCAAAGCTATTCAACGACAACTGTCGTCAGTTGTTCTGATACGTATCGAGTTTACACCTCCAGCAGTCCTATCGTGTCGGGGGAGCAAATAACCGTCGGCTTTTCAACGGATATTTTGTGCGGACAAACATTGCAAGTTATTGATGGAGGGGTTGGGGCGGTTGTCAACATGGGAAATCCTAGCGATGTCTCTATTGCCAACCAAACGACAACAGAATTTACCTGCGGCATAATGCAGGAACAAACTATCAATGGAAATCCTTCGGCTTTTGTACCCTATTGCGCCTTTCCATTGAATGGATTAAATCTCCAGGAAATACGACCTCTTAATAAAATTCTTCTGATGTTCTCTACGGCAAAGACAAATAACGGTACGGTAGTCGTAGATAGCGCAGATAGTACTGCTCTTGCCGGAGCTAATGGGCCGGGGATAATCATAGATTTTAGCGCGATGCCCTCGTGTACGGTCACATACGACGTGAATCTGGGCTGGGACTGGGGCAACTATGCCTGGGCACAACAGATTCCAGCAAATGAGAACCTGACTCCGTGGCTAATCGAATAACACCCACATCTGCCTAATAACGCTTAGATTCAACTCATCAGTGCAAGCGGCACTGATCGGAAAGACAAAGATTAGCCGGGACAACGCAAAACCCAGCGTATTTGTGATGATGGTTGTGGGTTTCAGCTCTCGCCTCGACCCACTATCAAATCCGTTGATGAACTCAAAATACAGCGACAGGAAGCGAAGATTATTACGCAGGTATTAGTACGCCGGGTGCTAAAGGATTTACTTGCCATGGAAACGCATAAAAGCCCGCACCGGCAATGAGTTGAGCCGCAAGCGTCGCAGAACATGCACTTAGGAAAGCTTCTATTACGGCAGCATTATTCGGATTATTTATGACGTTCTGTATGGCTATCAGACACGCTGGGTCGGCTAAATTATTCGCATCCAAATAAGTGAATACCTGTACGTCAACTGCATTACCGGGATAGTTGCCTCGTTGGGCATCTACAGGCGCTCTACAGATATTAACGGGATTCCAGGTCATGATTGAGAAAAAGCCCCCGACTCTCGTTTCCGCATTAGCCGCATCATTGAGTATAACTGGCGTCCCCCAATCAAAAAAGGCGGCTTCCGGTGCGGCAATAGGAAGAGCTTGAAGAGCATTTACATAATTCAGGACCTGTTGAAGCCAAGGCCGAGGAGGGATTTGGTTGTTAATAAAATTAACCACGTCTCCAGCATTGTTACATGCTTCTGACATTGCAATCATTAAAGGATCCAACACGATATTGAGTATGTTTTGAGGAACGATGTGACCTTGATGATCTAATACATTAGTTCCCTCCACCAGTCGGTAATTAAAATTACCCGGGCGACCATAGTTAAACAAAAATGAATCGAAATTGTTGCCTGGTAGCGGATACGGATCCCTATCGCGATAAAGCGGATTCCATCCGTGTATGTTGTCAGTATTGCCAGCCATAATTTAAGCCTCTAAAAAGTTTTAATATTTAATGAAACAAGCACCAGATACGAAACCACAGGCCTGGTGGAGCGGGAAAGGTGGCGGGTACAACTCTGCCATTTTGCTAATTTGAGCTTATGCTGTTTGTACGCTTATGGTATCGGCATTGACTGTGATATTGAGTGTCGTAGGATAACCCCTTGCTTCCACCGTTATTGCTATTTGGGTAGGTTGGGTTGTCTTGTAGACAGTTAATAATGAGTTCCCATCAGCTACATTTTGTGCCGTACCAAAGTTAGCCGTGCCGTTTAGCCCCCACCTGACATCGCCGATTGTCACCGCAGTGGTATTTTGAGCATCGGTTCCGCCAACTATGTTTACTATTACACTTGTTACCATTTCTGTTCCTCACTGAGTGTTATGAGCGGCCATTTAAAAGCCACATTCTGAAATACGGAACACCCATGTCAATTTCAATAAAAACAAGAATCCAGCAAATCAATAAGGTGCAATGGGTCAGACTCGATTGACCTGCGGTAGATTCGGGTTCATTCCTCACATGGTGGTGATTCGTAAGACTTTGAGTTGCGACGAGTCAACCTGAAATGATTTTTGTCTAATCGTTCGCGCTGCTGTCAATCTCGCGTTAAACAATAATGCCTTACCGACTTTAAGGTAAGTATCGTTACGGTAACAGTCTTTAGACGCTAGCGAGGACCCCGTGCGACAAGCGAAGCATAGCAAGGTGAGGGCTGCATATGCTGGCCTAACATAAATAGTCATTCCATTGTTTCAGACTGCCTGCCATAACCTGAACCCTTCCGGAAACCCTGATTTTTCGCCCAGATGTACATCCTGCCATTGGCTGCGCTAACGCGTTTTGATTCCCAAAATTTATATTTTCTTTATAAAATTGAACTTAATCTTTACGGCTTTCTTAAGGCATTTTTATTAACATGTAACTAATTTTTTGATGGCCGGTTTCACCTAAGCGGCTGTTTTTAAAAACCAATAAAACACCGGTTGCCGGAATTAACTCAAGCGTTTTCCTTGCAAGTTGTTACGAGGCGCTTTTATGAATATCAAATTTATTAAAGTTCTTTTGATCATGGTATCGAGCTTTTACGGTTCGGGCTGCATTTTCAAACACATTTCATTCAGTGGATACGCTATCGGGATTGGATACAGATAAGGAGGCCGCCGGCGCGAATGCGAACACTATCGATCGCTATCCGCTACCTTCAAGTAAGGTTTACATCGGATTTTGCCAACGAGAAGGATTGCTTCGGCATCCCGGAGTGATTGCCAAACAACAAATATTACATCGCTACGGAGATTTCTGGGTGCGCTTTGAGATACAGGCGCGTGGCGGTTCGGAGTGGCTTGTGCAGTGTAGCCTGGAAACCGGGAAAATCATCCGTGAGCAGAAGTTGCTCGATGCTTCATCCTGACAGATCGGTGCTGTTGAGCCATAGACGTTCTATCCGTACCTGATACCGAACGGCGACTTGATATTCAATCAAATAACGCACTAAATTAAGCGGATAAAATTTATACGTTGATTAGTAGTTGGCTATAGAACTTTAATGTCAGCATCGATTGATGCGACGAGGTAGCGAAGGACATCGGCAACAATTAAAATCTAATTGAGTTTTACTGCCTGTAGAATGCAAACTTAATTTTTGCCAAATTCAATGGAACGACATGATTTTTAATCTCTACCAGTCGGTAGTGCTAACCAAGACCGTTGCAAGACGGCTGACGATACTGGCTTTATGCGGCCTGCAAGGCTGTTTTTCACCCTTGGCGTTGGATCGCGCGGTAATCGAGTACGACAAGGCCACCGCTGATATTCTGTCCAAACAACTGCTGTTAAATATTGCCCGTTCCCATCAGCATCAGCCCATGCATTTCACCGGCGTTTCCAATATTGCCGCGACGTTTAATTTTCAATTCAATGCCGGGGCGACACCTGCGTTTACCGGTGAAACCGGCTCGTTACTGACGCCGGTGTTTGGCGGCACGATGTCTGAGAATCCGACTATCAGCATCGTGCCCATTGAGGGCGAGGAATTTACCCGCCGGTTGTTAACGCCATTTCAGGAAAACAAATTGACCATGCTGTTGCGGCAGGGCGCTGATGTGGACTTGATTCTGCGCCTGTTGGCCGGTGAGTTGCGGATTTACAGCAACGGCCAGAGCGGCGTCTATCTAAATAGACCCGCCGATGCCGAAGGCTACCGGTTGTTTCGGCAAGCCGTACTGCATTTATCGGCTATCCAGGACAGACACAAGCTGTTTGTCGAGCCGTTGATGTTTGATCAGCATTGGACCGTGCCGGCCGACTCGTTGACGGCGGAACAAGTGGCTGCGCTGCAAAAAGAATTCAAGGTCGAATATCAGGTTGAGAGCAAGATGGTTACATTAAGTAAGCGGGTGACCGGGCATATCCTGTTGACCAATTACGACCCGACGACGCTAAGCAACGAGGAGCGGATGCATTTGCAGGAAGAAGCCGATCAAGGTGCAGTTAATGATGTCAATGTCGATATCCGGCCCGGTTATCCGGGCGGCGAATGGCCGATACACGGGGTTTTTCGCTTGCGCAGCTTTCATAATGTGCTGAATTTTATCGGTCAGTCCATCAGTGACGAGCCGGAATATACCGTCGCCAAGCACCCGCAAACGCCTAACGTCAGCGAGAATCCGGTGAACACCATGGCTTTGCTGGTTAGCGATAGCGAACCGGCCGCCGATATCAGCGTACAGTTTGGCGACTGGCATTACGCGCTCAAGGATGAAATCGGCTACCAATGGAACCGCGAAGGTTTTCGGTTGTTATGCCAGATTTTTCAAATGACCATGACCGACTTGGCGCAGCAAGGCGCGCCGTCTATTACCATTGCTAAATAACACAGGAGAAACTTTTGACTGGGCAAATCGACAACAGCATGGTCATGAAATGCGTGGCCTATCAAAACGGCGTCAGTATCGGCGATGTGACCATCGAAGACATCAGCGAGGTGCTGAAACGGGAAAATACCTTTGTCTGGCTGGGTTTGCGCGAGGCAAACAGCGAACTGTTAGCCAAAATCCAGGAGGAATTCGGACTGCATGATTTGGCTATCGAAGATGCCTGCGCAGCGCATCAGCGCCCGAAAATCGAGGAGTACGGCGACTCGCTGTTCATGGTGTTGCACACCGCCCATCTTGCGGAAAACCAGGTCGAGTTTGGCGAAACCCATATTTTCCTGGGGCCGCGCTTTATGGTGACGGTCAGGCACGGCGCTTCGCGCAGCCACAGCAAAATCAGAGAGCGTTGCGAGGCTATGCCGCAGCAACTGGCCAAAGGGCCTGGATTTGCGTTGTATTCGGTCATGGATTTTATCGTCGATAACTATGTGCCGGTTATCGACGGTCTACAGAAACGGTTCGATGTGCTGGAGGAGGCGATTTTTCAATACCGGCCCAGTCGGCAAACCATAGAAGGCCTTTACGAGCTAAAGCGCGAGTTATTGCAGTTGGAAAGCGCGATTAATCCGGTCATCGATATTTGCAACGAGCTGATGCGCTTTCACAGCGGCGTTATTCCCAAAGATGTCGGCGTGTATTTTCGCGATATTGCCGATCACATCAAACGTATCGATCAGGCGATTCACGGCATGCGCGAAATGTTGGTCGCAGCGATGCAGGTTCACCTGACTTTCGAATCGGTGCGGCAGAACGAAGTCGTCAAAGGCTTGGCCGGTTGGGGGGCGATCCTGGCGATACCGACCATGGTCTTCAGCTGGTATGGCATGAATTTTAAATACATGCCGGAACTGAATTGGGAATACAGCTATCCGGTAGTGATCGGCGGCGTGGCGTTGTGCAGTCTGCTGCTGTATTTGCGCCTTAAAAGGGCAGGATGGCTGTAATTTTAAAATATAGCCACGATGCCTTAGACTATCACCATGGACAGCATTATCCTTGCTCCGCGTTGAGCGAAGCGGGTCATTTTGGTAGGGAGAGAGTCCTTGCCTCGTATTCAAACATCTAACAATAATCATAAGAGAATATTCATGACAAAACGAATCCTGTACTTTTTGACGCCAGGTGAAAACATCAGCCCATTTGATGTGACGCTCGCCGCCGATGCCGGTTTTGATATGGTGGTGCCGCTGACTAAAATTGAAGCTAAGAATGTAGCGGCCGTCGTTCAGGATGCCATTTTCTGTCGCCCACCGAAACGTTTCAACGACACCGGTATCTTTATCGGCGGACGCGACGTTCATATGGCGACAGATATGTTTCAGAGCGCCAAAAAGGCGATGGTCGATCCTTTTCAAGTCGGTGTATTTGCCGATCCCAACGGCGCTTATACCACCTCAGCGAGTGTAGTCGCGCTGGTTGCCAAGGTTCTTAAAGAACATCACAGCATGGATTTAAACGGACGCAAGATTGCGGTGTTCGGCACCGGGCCGGTCGGTATTTGTACTGCAATTCTTGCCGCCAAACAGGGTGCAAGCGTCAAACTGTGCCAGTTGCTTGCCGATGATGACAGACGGGCCGCGGAAAATTTTTGCCAGCGTTATGAGACCGATGTCGAATGGGTTTCGGCCCAGACTAACAAAGAAAAAACGGACGAAGTGGGCGATGCCGAAGTCATTATTTGTGCGGCAAGAGCCGGCGTGCGTATTTTGGAAGGCTCATTGAACAATGCCAAAAACTTGCTGGCGGCGGCGGATACCAATGCTGTGCCTCCCAGCGGGGTATTGGGGATAGGTTTGCATGATATGGGCGCGTCTGTCGAATATGCTCACGGCAGCTTCCGCAGTATCGGGCCTCTGGCTATCGGCAACCTGAAATATAAAACGCAATTCGGTTTGTTTGAAGAAATCCAAAAATCAAGTAAAGCGGCGCTGATTGATTTCCCCGAAGCTTATGCATTTGCGTTGTCTTTGCTTGAGAAGCAGGCGTAAAAATTATCGGATTGGTCTCTTAGGGACGCGCTGAACAAATCGATTCCGTTCATGGTTCGACAAGCTTACCACGAACGGAATCAACAGCTTACCGTTCGTCCTGAGCCTGTCGAAGAAATTGATTCGCGTGGCCAGCGGTCAAGCCATAACATTTTCTGACAAGAATCGATCTTTCAGGCCTGCCCCAAATTCAGCGCATTATCTTTCAAGCGATCAAAATATCCATTTCCTTACGCCCGCCTCTCGTCTATTTTTATAAAATCTTTATATGTTCACCCTAACGCTTTAGGTAAATTTTATAGGGGATTAAATAAGATAGATCCCGTCTTAACAACAAGGTGAAAAACATTCCATGACACTTCAAACCTATTTTGGTCTTGATAATGATGAAAATTCATGGCTGCTCGTTCAGCGTAGCGAGGGAGCAACCGTATTTATACGGCGATTCAAAAATACGGTGGATGGACTTGATCAGCTTTCGAAGTTCATAAAAAGCCGATGTGAGAAGCCGAGAATTTATATTAAATCGACCGGCTGTGTTGCATTGGGTCTTTTGAAATATCTGTGTGTCATTCCCGGTATTGAGGTCGTATTTATTTCTCCGGCAGGCTTTAAACAGTACCAAACCTGTTTGCCGAAAAGCATCATCAGAAATTCTAAAGCCACCTCCTTTGAAGCGGAGATACTTGCCGATTGTGCTGAACGCATGATCTAAGCGGCACTGTTCTGAAGCTTCGATTACCCAAGAGCCGATGCCAATTGCCCGGTTCTTTGGCGAATCATGATGAAATATTGGTCACTGCGCTTACTGGCACCAAAGTTCGCGCAGTTTTGTAGCAAGGAAAAATACAATGTTTAGCGAAATAACGTCACTGATCACCTTTGTTGAAGCCAATTTAACAGGGTTCTCAAGCATCTTGGGAGACTTGGCGACATTTATCCTGCTGATTGCTTTTGTCGTACTGTCGGCCCTTGAGTTTAGCTTTCCCAAACGCAGATTACCTGTTGAACAGTTGCGTCAGTCTTATCAAACCAATGCGGGCCTGTTTATTTTTAACAGTTTTATTATCTCGGCGACGCTGGCGCCTTTGTTGATGGTGGCCGACCGCTATTCAGGCTGGGGGCTGCTGAGTTATATCGACAATCCAGCCTGGAAAGTCCTGCTGTCATTTGTATTGCTCGATTTGCTACTCTATGGCTGGCACAGGATTAGCCACAGTTTTGATAGCCTGTGGATGTTCCATAAAGTGCATCATAACGATCCTTATTTAAATGTCTCGACCGCATTTCGGTTGCATAGTGTCGAGCTGATGATCATTACCGTACTGAAATCGGCTTACGTTGTTCTGCTCGGCGTAGATAAAACAATGGTAGTTACTAATGAAATCCTATTGACCTTGTTCGTCATGTTCCATCACAGCAATATTTCATTTCGCGGTGAGAAGCGTTTGGGACAGGTTTTTATCACGCCCTATTTGCACCGCACGCACCATTCGACGGAACGCAACGAGCATGACACCAACTACGGCGCGGTTTTCTCAATATGGGATCGTTTGTTCTGCACATTCGCAGAACGGGAGCCTCTGGAAATAGGTATTAAAAACAGCTCGCCGCAAACCGTTTTCGGCTTGGTAAAGTTCGGCTTTACCCCGGCAAATCCAGCGTCGGTACCGGCATGCGAGCTGGAAGCGATGATTGCCGAAGCGGCCTATTACAAAGCCGAAAAACGCGCGTTTGCGCCTGGAAATGAGCTTCGCGACTGGCTGGAAGCAAAAAGGGAAATCATCAGGATGGTTTATGGCGACCGGCCGGGCAGGCGGCCGCAACCATTTGAATCTTATGCACTTGCGGTTTCATCAATACCGTTTATCCGGAATGGAAAATACCATGAAATTATTGAAAGGTTCTATAGCAGCGCTTATTACCCCCTTTACCGACGATGCTGAACAATCCGTCGACAGGGAAAAACTCGCCGGACTGGTCAAGCTGCACGCCGACAGCAAAACCGCAGCGGTTGTACCTTGCGGAACAACCGGCGAATCGCCGACCTTGCTAAAAGAGGAATGGAACGCTGTCCTGTCGACAACGATCGAGGCGGCCCGGGATACAACGCTCAAAGTTATTCCCGGAACCGGCTCGAACAGCACGCGGGAGGCGCTTAGATTGACCGAGCGTGCGGCCGAACTGGGCGCCGATGCCTGCCTGGTGGTAACGCCTTATTACAACAGGCCCAGTCCGGAAGGCATACTCGCGCATTTTCAGGAACTGGACAAAGTGGGCATACCGCTGATTCTATATAACATACCCAGCCGAACCGGTATCGATCTTGGCGCCGACCTGATTATCGAGCTGTGCGAAAAATGTCCGTCCATAGCCGGGCTAAAAGCATCTAACAGCGATCTTGATCAAATTACCGAAGTTATTTACCGGTCTGCCCAACTTGACCGGCCTTTCTCGGTATTTTCCGGCGATGATTCGCTGATCTTGCCCATTCTTTCGGTGGGAGGAGTCGGTGTGATTTCGGTGGCGGCCAACATTATGCCGCGGGTGATGGACGAACTGGTCGCCAGTTTCATGCGCTCGGATTTGAATCAGTCCAGGACTATCATGCATGCTATTCATGGTTTTTGCCGCGCCTTGCTAAAATCGGGTTCAAATCCGGCGCCCATTAAATCGATCATGAACCGTACCGGTATGAAAGTAGGCTCATGCCGAAAACCCTTGGTGGATTTATCGGAGGACAAAGCGGAAGCGCTTGTTCATGAGCTACAGATGATGCTTGCCAAGCTTTCCGGGCATCATATCCCTTACGATGAAGTCCTAAGTAAAATTGTTGACACTGCCACGGAATAACGATGACGGAGTTAGACGAATTCATCAAATTGCTGGCGGGGTTGCTGTCGGTGGTGGACCCTATCGGCGCGATCCCGTTATTCATCAGCCTGACCGAGCATCGAAGTTCCGAGGAGCGGCGGCATATCGCCTGGGTTTGCGCAATGTCGGTGGGTGCCGTGCTGATGTTTTCATTGTTCGGCGGCAAGTCTATGCTGGAGTTATTCGGTATCGGTATTCCCTCGTTCCAGATTGCGGGCGGTATTGTCATTTTGTTAATGGGGATTTCGATGCTCAAGGCTTCGCATGACCGCTCCCGGAACACGCCTGAAGAACGGGCCGAGTCGGTCGATAAAGCATCCATCGCCGTGGTGCCGATGGCAATTCCGCTGCTCAGCGGTCCCGGCGCGATGAGTAGCGTGATTGTTTACCATAACCTGAATCCGTCCTGGAACCATGATTTTCTGGCCAGTTGCGTTATTACTACGGTGGCGTCGCTAGTGTTGATCTGTTTGCTGATGGCGGAAAAAATTGCCGATTGGTTGGGTACAACCGGCATGAATGTGATCACGCGCGTATTCGGTTTGATTATTTTATCCATCGCGGTGGAATTTATTACTAAAGGCTTGGCGGCTGTTTTTCCTATGCTGGGGCAAGCTCCGTGACCGGCACATTCTATCAAGCTAATTTTCTTCAGTGTTAAGACGATACCCCACCCCCGCTTCAGTCAATAAATAGTGTGGCCTGGTCGGATCGGCCTCTATCTTGTGGCGCAGCTGTCCCATGTAAATCCTCAAGTAGTGACTATGTTCGACTGAAATGGTCTAATTAAACCGGACACTTCTAAAGACAGATTTATAATGTCAACAGAGGTGAAAAATGAACGAACAAAATAAACATAAACGTTCCAAATACACTCTTGAATTTAAACAAGATGCGGCAAAGTTGGTTAACGAAAAAGGCTATACGCACAAGCAAGCAGCGGATAATTTAGGCGTATCGCTGGGCGCTATTGGACGTTGGGTAAGAGCCGAAAAAGGGCCAACGGTATCTCCAACTAAGAAGAATATTCTGAACTTAACTGACCAGTCGGAATTAATGCGCTTACGTAAAGAAGTTGAACAATTGCGGATGGAGCGCGAAATATTAAAAAAGGCCGCAGTCTTCTTTGCGCAAGAACTCCAATAAAATACGGATTTATTAGAGAGCAACAGAAGACTTTTCCCGTTACCGTGTTGTGCAAAGTCATGCTGGTCAGTACCAGCGCCTTTTATGCGTGGGCTAAAACGCCTGAAGATACTGATAAAAAAGTTCTGCAAAAACAGCTTGAAGTTAAAGCAATTCAGTTATTTGAGGAGAATAAGAAAACTTATGGTTCCCGCCGTTTATCCGAAGCCTTCATAAAAGAAGATATTCAGGTCGGACGCTATAAAGCGAAACAATTGATGAACAAATTGGGCTTGAAACCGCGCTATCCAAAACGATTCAAAGTCACCACCGACAGCGATCATAATGATGCAATTTCCCCTAACCTATTAAATAGGCAATTTGATGTCACTGCTCCCAACAAGGTCTGGACGACCGACATTACTTACGTCTGGACGCTTGAGGGTTGGCTCTATGCCGCGATAGTTATCGACTTGTTTTCCAGGCAAGTGGTGGGCTGGTCGATTGACGATCATATGCGGACTTCGCTATGTGTCAATGCCTTGCAGATGGCATTTTGGAGGAGAAAGCCAGAGCCTGGCCTACAGCATCATTCTGATCGAGGCAGCCAATACGCAAGCCACGAATACCGAGGGCACTTGGGGATAATGAAGATGCAACAAAGTATGAGCCGTAAAGGTGACTGCTGGGACAATTCGCCGACAGAGCGATTTTTCCGAAGCTTAAAGCACGAGCAACTTAACTATGAAAAATTCAGGACTAAAGAGTCGGCAAAGCTGAGCATTATTGATTATTTGGCTTTTTATAATGGTAAACGCATGCACTCAAAACTAAGCTATCAGTCCCTGCTGGAATTTGAGCGGGAATTCTATAGGAAGACTGCTTAAGAAAGTGTCCTGTTTTAGTTGACCATTACAAATGCTCATGAGTGATACTTCAAAACTTCACAGTCTTTCATCAGAGTTCAAATCAAAACAGGAAATAACGGAGATAAAGCAAGGTAGGAAATGTCCATCGGTAAATCCTTCAATAGGGTGTCAACGACGGCTTTATAGTAAGTTTTTCAAAATAAAGATTTCGTAAAGGCGAGTTTACTAATAAGAAACAGATCGTTTCACTTATCGGCACAATTGATGGCTATGATTTGAATCCAGTCAGGCGATTATTTGAGTAAGTCGCAGTATTTATCGACCGAATCAGACGTAGAGCTTATGCGTCAAGTTAGAAACTTAAGTTCACTAGATATTAAGGGCATGGACTAAGTTACTGTCTCTAAAAATATTTTTCTCATTTTTATCTTTCCATTTAAACACATTATCCTTTCCCTTGATTAACAAGGAACCTTTGCTTGATAGCTACGGCGGCTCATGTTAGCCAGAAAAAAATCAATAATTTTTACGACTTTTTTATAGCGTTTTTTATATCGTGTAACCCATTGGTTGATGACCGGTTTTGCCTAAACGATATAAAACATCAATCGGGCCGGGATTAATTCAAGCGAATTTCCTACAAGTTTTTGTGAGGCGCTTTCATGAATAACAAGTTGATTAAAAAAGTTTTGATCTTAGTGTTGAGCCTTATGGTTCAAGCTGCATTTTCAAACTTAGCTCATTCAGCAGATGCTCTATCCGGGGTGAAGTCCGGAACGGCCGGTAGCGCGGATACGAATATTAACGACCGTTACGCATTGCCGCCCAGTAAGGTCAACATCGAACTGTGCAAACGGGAGGCGTTGCTTCTGCATCCGGGACTGATTGAGAAACAACGAATGCTGCATCGGCACGGAGATTTTAAGGTTCGATTTCAGATACAGGGGAATGACGGTTTGGAGTGGTTTATGTTATGCGACTTGGCAACCGGGAAAGTCACTGATTCATTTTGATGTGTTTCCACTGATTGGCTTGGATCAGTCTCTGCGATGCAGAGCGGATCATTTGTAATTGCAATTAATCGAGTAACAAATTAGAGAAGGACAAAATATATGTATTGGTTAACCGAATGTCATAATGCGATTCAATGGGGAAACAGCCTCAGGGGCGATCTCTTCAGGTCCAAGCAACTGTCTTATCTGGTCTTGCTTGCGGCCTTGGTGACTTTGGTTGTCGGATTAATGCTTTTCCTGGTTGATCCCAATATCAAATCGCTCTTTGACGGCATTTGGTCCGCCTGGGTGACAATGACCCATGTGGGCTTTGGCGATGTGGTTCCGGTCTCCTTTTTCGGGCGTTTGCTCGCAGCGGGATTGATTTTGTTTGGTCTGGTGTTGTTTTCACTGTTCACAGCCGTGGTTTCGGTGGCCCTGATCGGCAGGAACATGCATGCCTTAGAGATGGATATTGAGCAAATCGGACAGAAGGCCGGTCGCATTCAAACCGGAGAAGACCGGATTCTCGATGAGTTGGCGAGATTGCATAAGCGTATGGAAGCGTTGGAGAAGCAGTTGCTATCGAACACCGAGACAACAACTGACTAGTTCCGGCCTTCAATGAAGAGTCAGCATAAAAAATTCAACTCATATCCGGCATCTGGAGCAAAACCTGCCTTGGTAGTCTCTTTTAAAAGACCTGAAATTATCGGCGAGACTCCGTCCTTGAAGCGTGAGAAGCTTTTGAACGGACAAATCGACAGTAGCCGGGTCATGAGATGTGTAGCCTATCAAAACGGCGTCAGTATCGGCGATGTGAGCATTGCAGGCATCAGCGAAGTGCTGCAACAGGAACACACTTTTGTTTGGCTGGGTTTGCGCGAGGCAAACGGCGAGCTGTTAGCCAAAATACAACAGGAATTCGGGTTGCATGATTTGGCTATCGAAGATGCCTGCACCGCGCATCAGCGCCCGAAAATCGAGGAATACGGCGAATCGCTGTTTATGGTGTTGCATACCGCCCATCTCGCCGAAGATTAGGTCGAGTTTGGTGAAACCCACATTTTCCTGGGGCCGCGTTTTTTGGTGACGGTCAGGCACGGCGCTTCGCGCAGTCACAGCAAGATCAGGGAGCGTTGCGAAGCCATGCCGCAGCAATTGGCCAAAGGGCCTGGATTTGCGTTGTACTCGATCATGGATTTTATCGTCGATAACTATGTGCCGGTTATCGACGGCTTGCAGGAACGGTTCGAGGAGCTGGAGTCGGCAATACTTGAATACCGGCCCAGCCGGCACACTATAGAAGGCCTTTACGAATTAAAACGCGAGTTGTTGCAGCTGGAAAGCGCGATTAATCCGGTCATCAATATTTGCAACGAGCTGATGCGTTTTCATAGCGGAGTCATTCCCAAAGATGTCGGCGTATATTTTCGCGATATTGCCGACCACATCAAACGTATCGATCAGGCGATTCACGGCATGCGCGAAATGTTATTCGCTGCGATGCAGGTGCATCTGACCTTTGAAACGGTGCGGCAGAATGAGGTCGTTAAGCGCTTGGCCGGGTGGGGTGCGATCCTGGCGATACCGACCATGGTCTTCAGCTGGTATGGCATGAATTTCAAGTACATGCCGGAACTGGATTGGAAATACAGCTATCCGGCGGTTATCGGTGGCGTAACGTTATGCAGTTTGCTGCTGTATTTGCGCTTGAGAAGGGCCGGTTGGCTGTAAAGTTAAAATGCTCAGGCGATGCGCTAGGGTAATCGGCCGTAAATCGTTTACGGTCGCTGTCTATCATAAAAAGACTTTACCTAAATTCTGCACAGCAGAATTTAGGTTTTATATTTTCTTTATATTGAAGTCCTAAATTTATACGGAATATTTTTTACTGATTTTTATATAAATTGAAATATTAACTGATGTTACGCACGGACCGTATTTCTCCCGTTTGCCGCGCCGAGCACCGGAGCTTTTATCGAGAACAGCCCGTTAGGGGTGCGGCAGGGAGGCCGCACGTCAGCAGAGGGGCAGGAGCCCCTTCTGCTGACCCTCGATAAAAGCGAGGAGCGCAGGAAGCAAGCGGCAACCGGGCCGCCTTTTCTTTGGTTACTTTCTTTTGGCGGAGCAAAAGAAAGTAACTCGCCTTCGGGTGCGACAAACCCGATTCAAATAACCGTCGCGCTAGCGACACTTTTAATAAAATTGTTAGACAGTCTTCTAAATTCGAATAACTGCGTAACATCAGATATTAAGATTTAAGTTTATTCCGAGGTAAATTCTATGGATCCAAAATCTGTCCTCACCGCTGCGATTGTCTTTGCCGTCGAAATTATTCTTTTCTATGTAGTGCTGGCTAAGTTATCAATCGATTGAAGCCTGTGTTGCTCGTAAAGTCATTACGAAGGTGGTTGTTATGGTCATACACTTGGTATTGACGATGCTGTTTTTGAGCGGGCTCCCAATTTGGAGATTAGGAACCGGCTCAAACCAGTGTCGGTATAGCAATTAAGAAAATTTTGCCCTTTGTCGAAGCAACAACTCCAATACTTACAGCACCACAACATGCAAACATCTGTATATAGAACTTATCCGGACATCTAGTAGGTGGCGGTACGGATTTATCATGATCCGCGAACGGGGGATACTCCCAACGTTTCGATTACTCGACAAGACTCTCCTAATTCTAGAGATTCCACCAAAGTAAACGCTACTCAACAGCCGAATTCGACGATTTGGGCGTTATAACGATATATAACTATTTTTACAGTTTTTTTATAACAACAACGCTACATTACATATTCGGAATATCCATAAAAAAAGAGGTAACTATGACTTTTATCTACGGCTTGAGCGGCTTGCTCGCATTCGCTTTATTCATTTATCTGCTGGTGGTGTTATTTTACCCGGAGAAATTCTAATGATTACAAACGGTTTATTGCAAATCATTTTATATTTTGTCGTCCTGTTGCTGTTGGCTAAGCCTTTGGGCGTTTATATGGCGGCGGTGTATGAAAATCGTCCGCTAGTTCTTAAACGTATCTTGGGACCCTTGGAAACAGGGTTTTATCGTTTGAGCGGCGTTAACCCGGAACACGAGATGGGCTGGAAAAATTATGCGGCCGCGTTGCTCTGGTTTAACTTATTCGGCGGGCTGTTTGTATTTGCACTGCAAGTGCTGCAAGCTCATTTGCCGCTGAACCCGCAACAAATGGCTAATGTAACGGTTGACTCGTCATTTAACACGGCGGTCAGTTTTATCACTAACACTAATTGGCAAGGTTACAGCGGCGAAGCGACGATGAGTTATCTGACTCAAATGCTGGGACTGGGCGTACAAAATTTTCTCTCGGCCGCCACCGGCATGGCGGTTTTGGTCGCCTTGATACGCGGCTTTCAGCGCACTCATGCGGACGGCATCGGCAACTTCTGGGCGGACCTGACCCGCGGCACTCTGTATATCTTGCTGCCGCTGTCGTTATTGATAGCGGTGGTGCTGGTTGGTCAAGGCGTGGTGCAAACCTTCAAGCCTTACCAAACTGTTCCATTAGTTGAGCAGGTCAGCACGGCAACGGAAACTGCGACGCAAACCTTGGCAGTGGGGCCTGCCGCCTCGCAAATCGCGATTAAACAACTGGGTACCAACGGCGGCGGTTTTTTTAACGTTAACTCGGCTCATCCTTACGAAAATCCAACGCCGTTGACCAATTTCCTGGAAATGCTGTTATTGATACTGATCCCGTCAGCGCTGTGCCATACCTTTGGCACGATGGTCGGCGACACGCGCCAGGGGTGGGCTATTTTGGCTGCGATGACGCTGGTGCTGGTCGGTTTGATATTCGTCACTGTCGGTTATGAGCAAGGCGGCAATCCGGCGCTGACTGCGCTTGGCGTCGAGCAAAGCGTTAGTGTCGGCCAGTCCGGCGGCAATATGGAAGGCAAGGAAACGCGTTTCGGTATCGTCAATTCGGCGTTATGGGCGACGGCGACGACAGCGGCGTCCAACGGATCGGTCAATTCCATGCACGATTCTTATACCCCGATAGGTGGCTTGGTTCCGATGTGGCTGATTCAATTGGGCGAAGTCATTTTCGGCGGTGTCGGTTCCGGTCTTTACGGGATGCTGATTTTTGTTTTGATTGCGGTATTTGTCGCCGGTCTGATGATAGGCCGCACACCGGAATATCTCGGCAAAAAAATTGAATCTTTCGAGATGAAAATGTCGGCTGTCGTTATTTTAATTCCAGCCTTGTTTATTCTGGGCGGGACATCCTTGGCGATTATGGTGGAGGCCGGTAAATCAGCGGTCGCCAATCCCGGCGCGCACGGTTTTAGCGAAATTCTTTATGCATTTTCTTCCTGTGCCGGCAACAACGGCAGCGCTTTTGCCGGTCTCAGCGCCAACGCTCCGTTTTATAACACGGCTTTGGGTATCACGATGCTGTTCGGACGCTACGGGATCATTATTCCTGTGCTGGCTATTGCCGGTTCATTGGCTGCAAAAAAGACCGTACCAACCACCGTCGGCACTTTACCTACGCATACGCCGCTGTTTGTGATGCTGCTTATCGGCACCGTGGTTTTGGTCGGAGCGTTGACTTACGTGCCCGCCTTGGCTTTAGGTCCGGTAGTCGAGCATTTAATGATGAACGCATCGGCACATTAAGAATTAACCACATAACGCACAAAGAGTTGTCATTCATGTATGGAATCCATTTCGATTTACCTATCTGGAAACTCTGTATTTTTAACTACTTCGTGGTTTATATGAATTTAAGCAAAGAGAGAAACAGTCGATGATCAATCAAAATCATACGCAACAGCTATTTACCAGCCAGATCCTATGGGATGCGTCAGGCGACGCCTTGCGCAAATTGGCGCCTCAACAACAATGGAAAAATCCGGTCATGTTCGTGGTCTATATCGGCAGTTTGCTGACCACCGGGCTCTGGCTGTGGGAGTTATTTTCTGGAGATCATACGCAAACCGGCTTCATGTTCGCCGTGACTTTCTGGCTGTGGTTCACGGTGTTGTTTGCCAACTTCGCGGAAAGCGTCGCCGAAGGCCGCAGCAAAGCGCAGGCCGCATCGTTGCGTAATGCCAAACGGGACATCATGGCGAAGAAACTGGATAAACCGTGTTACAGCATCGATTACGCTAAAGTCACCAGCACCTCATTACGGCGCGGCGACATTGTGCTGATTGAAGCGGGCGATTTTGTCCCCGCCGACGGCGAAGTCATCGAAGGCGCGGCCAGTGTCGATGAAAGCGCGATCACCGGCGAAAGCGCACCGGTCATTCGCGAATCGGGCGGCGATTTCAGCTCCATAACCGGCGGTACGCGGGTATTGTCCGATTGGCTGGTGGCCCGAGTCGTGGTCAACCCCGGCGAAGCCTTTCTGGATCGGATGATTGCGATGGTGGAAAGCGCATCGCGGCAAAAAACGCCCAATGAAATTGCGTTGACTATTTTACTGGTGGCATTGACGCTGATTTTTCTGTTGACTACCGTGACCCTGTTGCCGTTTTCTATCTACAGTGTGGAAGTCGCCAAAGCCGGTACGCCGGTGTCGATCACCGTGCTGGTAGCGTTGCTGGTTTGTTTGATTCCTACCACCATAGGCGCTTTGCTGTCCGCTATCGGTGTTGCCGGTATCGGGCGGATGATGCAGAAAAACGTCATCGCGACTTCGGGACGAGCCATTGAAGCGGCCGGGGATGTCGATGTGCTGCTACTCGACAAAACCGGTACGATTACCTTGGGCAACCGTCAAGCTTCGGCATTTTTACCGATCGGCTTGGTCAGCGAAAAAGAATTGGCCGACGCCGCGCAACTGGCGACGCTGGCCGACGAAACGCCGGAAGGGCGCAGCATTATTATTCTTGCCAAGCAGAAATTTGCGATCAGGGAACGTAATATTCACGATCTGAACGCCACGTTTGTCGCTTTTAGCGCGCAAACCCGAATGAGCGGCATCAATATCGGCGAGCGCCAGATTCGTAAAGGCGCTGTCGATGCGATACGCGGCTATGTGGAAAGCCAAAATGCGAAATTTCCCGAGGAAGCTGTACGAATTGCCGATATTGTTGCGCGCCGCGGCAGTACGCCGCTACTGGTTGTCGACGCCGGACAGGTATTGGGTGTCATTGAGCTGAAAGATACGGTCAAGGGCGGCATCAAGGAGCGTTTTGGCGAACTGCGCAATATGGGCATAAAAACCATCATGATCACCGGCGATAACCGTTTGACCGCGGCGGCGATTGCGGCCGAAGCCGGCGTCGACGACTTTTTAGCCGAGGCGACGCCGGAAGCCAAGCTTAAGCTGATCCGCGAGCATCAAGCGGAAGGCCGCTTGGTGGCGATGACCGGCGACGGCACCAACGACGCACCTGCTTTGGCTCAGGCCGATGTGGCGGTGGCGATGAATTCGGGCACCCAGGCGGCCAAGGAAGCCGGCAACATGGTCGATCTCGACTCCAACCCCACCAAGCTGATCGAAATCGTTGAAACCGGCAAACAAATGCTGATGACGCGCGGTGCGTTGACCACGTTCAGTCTGGCTAATGATCTGGCCAAATATTTCGCGATTATTCCCGCAGCGTTTGCCAGCACTTATCCGGAACTGGGCGTGCTTAATATCATGGGCCTTAGCAGCCCGAACAACGCGATACTTTCGGCGGTTATCTTCAACGCCTTGATTATTGTCGCCTTGATTCCGTTGGCCTTGAAAGGTGTTAAGTACCGGCCGCAAAATGCGGATGCATTGCTGCGTAATAACTTGCTGGTATACGGTGTCGGCGGCGTTATCGTGCCGTTTATAGGCATTAAGTTGATTGATCTTGGCTTAACTGCGTTATCGTTTTAACTAAGAAAGCCCTCTCCAAAGGGAGAGGGTTGGGTGAGGGGAAAGTTCAGTACCTTCGCGCTATTAAGAGACAAACAAAGGATTCATCATGACCAACCATATTAAACCGGCAATAATGATGCTATTGCTTTTCACTGTGTTGACCGGTATTGCCTATCCATTGGCAGTCACATTCATTGCACAGATTGTATTCCCCACTCAGGCAAACGGCAGTTTGCTCGGCAGTAACGAACAGCCACTCGGCTCTGAATTAATCGGCCAAGCGTTTACTCGCCCCGAGTATTTTTGGGGACGGCCTTCAGCGACTTCGCCTGCTTCCTATAACGGCGGAGCATCCAGTGGTTCCAATCAAGGTCCTATCAATCCTGCGCTGATAGACGCCGTTCAGGGTCGCATTAAAGCGTTACGCGATGCCGACCCCACCCATTTGGAAGCGGTGCCCGTGGATTTGGTAACCGCCTCGGCCAGCGGGCTTGATCCTCACATCAGTCCTGCGGCCGCCGCTTATCAAGTCAACCGTGTTGCCAAAGCCAGACATATGTCGCCGGACAGCGTAGGTGAGTTTGTTGAGCGTTATACCGAAGGTCGGCAGTGGGGCGTTTTGGGCGAACCTCGAGTGAATGTACTAAAATTAAACTTGGCGTTGGATCAGCGTCTTAAGTAAGGAATAGCGACGTCCTGGAACTTGGGAGCTAGCGAAGACCTATAACATACACACAGCAGAAATCTTACTTGCTTTCGGTTGTAAAGCAGGCATTCTGCTTTAAATTTAAGGACCTAATAATATGAAAAATGATCTAAATAATAACTTCAAACTAAAGCCGTTGGCTTTGGGAATAGCGCTGGTTTCTGTTTTTGGTGTGGCACAGGCGAAGAGTTTGACCGAAGCCAGCACTTTGCTTGAAACGGTAGGTGATCCTAACGAAAGCCAGTTCATGAAAAATCTTGGATTGAAAATCGGTGGCTGGGCTAACGCCGGAGTCACCTACAACGCGGCAAGCCCTGATAATAATTTCAATGGGCCGGTTACCTTCGGTGATCGTTCTGCCGAATTCCAGTTAAATCAATTAAATATATTCGTACAACGTGCCGTAGCAGCAGAAGGCAACGCATGGGATTTCGGCGGACGTTTTGATGCGATGTTCGGTACGGATTCTATTTTTACCCAAGCTTATGGTGTTCCCGCATTTGATGTGAATACCGGGCAGCCTTTGAACCGGAACCATTGGGATCTTAATATGATCAACGGCAATGATAACCGCTTTTACGATATCGCACTGCCCCAGGCCTATGCCGAGGCTTATGCACCTATCGGCAATGGCTTGAATATCAAGGCCGGTCACTTCTATACGCCAATCGGCTACGAGACAGTTCCTGCGCCTGATAACTTTTTCTATACCCATGCTTACACCATGCAATATGGCGAACCGTTCACCCATACCGGCGTGATGGGAAATTATACGGTTGATAAAAACTGGGCCGTCATGGGCGGTGCCACTACCGGCAGTGCTACCGGCGGTTGGGATGGCGGTTTTGACAAACAGCTGGGTAACTGGGGCGGCTTGGCAGGTGCTACCTGGACCAGCGACGACAAGGATACTTCAGCCAATATCAGTGGTACCTACGGCGGCACATCGGAACACAGCAGCCAATCCTGGGGGCTATACAGTATGGTGTTGAAGCATAATATCACGGCTAAAACCCATCTGGTTTTGCAACATGATCATGGTTATGCCAATGGCGTTCTGACTTCTGTTCCGAATGTCGATGCCGAATGGTATGGCATCAACTCTCATTTAACTTACGATATTAAAGATAACCTGACCGCGGGTGTTCGGGCTGAATGGTTCCGCGATCAAAACGGTTTCAGGGTTTGCTCTCCTGGTCGCGTCGCTGCAGCAACCAATGGTGCGGGCAGTAGTTTTGCCGCGGCCGGTAATTTTACCTCTACCTGTAATGCCGGCAATGGCGCCAGTTACTATGGAATTACCGCGGGTGTGAACTGGAAGCCGATGAAATGGCTGAATATTCGCCCAAATGTCCGCTATGACTGGGTTGATGGCAGAAATGCTGCCACAGGCGGTCAGTACCGTCCTTTCGGTAATAACAAGCAGGATCAATTTCTGTTCTCTACCGATTTCGGAGTCAATTTCTAATCCACGACTCTATAAAGTTAAGCCAAGCCGTATTCTTGAAATTGCGCGGGTTCCCAATCTCCGGAGACTGTGAAAGTATTTTTGAAAATATGACGCATACTATTTTAGTGACTTCTAAGTCATTGTTTTATTGATCGTGGGAGGGGCTTTAGCCCCGAAAGTCGGGGCTAAAGCCCCTCCCACATGAATACTTTCACAGTCTCTCCGGATTGGGAACCCAGGCTGCGAATATTCTGTTAGGAGGAGACTCTACAAAATATATTTGTAGAGCGAGCTTAAACAAAGGCGAGAGACTAAAGTATGGAACCAAATACAACGAAAAGCGCCTATGCTTTTTTGCCATGGGTACTGACTTTTGCTCTGTTGGGAGCATTAACAGTGTTTAGCTATTATAGAGAAAGTGACAATCCGTTCGAGATGGAGTTTAAGAAGGCTGATTTGCTCTCAACGATGAGAATTCACCTTCTCGAAGCCATTGAGGCAGAGAAGAATGCCGTCATGGCCACTACGGATGAGGCATCGGAAAGTTTTGCCGTCCGATCTCGCCAGGCTGCTGATAAGGTAGAGAGCAACCGGAAGGAAATCGAATCCATCATCGACCAGCAGAAACTCCCCCGAGAGATAGAGATTCTAAATAACTTCAATATTTGTTGGGCACAATTTAGAAAACTGGACGAAACCATTTTGGCTCTTGCAACCCAGAACACCAATCTAAAAGCTCAAAAGATCTCCGCGACTCAAGGTGCGCAGGAAATGGAGCGTTTTGAACAGAGCTTGAACCGTCTCATCCATCGAAACGCCGGCAATAACCGGTGTAACACGACCGTTATGCTCTCGTATGAGGCCCTCACTGCCGGCCTGAAAATATTTTCCGTTCACCAGTCCCATATCGAAGAAGCGGATGATCAAGAGATGGATAAAATCGAGCTAAGCATCAAGTCATATGACATATCGGCCAGAAAAGCTCTTGGATCTCTTAGTAACATAACCGGTCTAAAAGACAGTGAAGACCTGAAGAATGCCGAGACGGCATACGAACAATTTATGAACCTGACTGATGAAGTCTTGAGACTTTCCCGGATGAACACCAATATCAAATCAGCCGAACTATCATTGGGAGGAAATGAATTGATTTCTTCCCAATGCCAGGAGATCCTCGCCGACCTCCAGGAGACCATTCAAGCTCGGCAGTTTAAAGCGACCAGATAGGGACGCCTCGCAAAACGAAAAGTTAGAAACCTTCGATTGGTTCAGGACTGGCTTCCAAACCGAATTCCCAAGCGCTTAGCGTGGGAACTCGCGAATAATGATCTACACATTACTTTTAGCAACGACCGGACTCGCTTATGACCGATACCAGACCAAACCCTGACACCTTGCTAGCCCGTGTAGAGCTTGAGGAAAACCGGCGACGGCGCGGGAGACTCAAGGTTTTTTTCGGCGCGGCGGCGGGTGTTGGTAAAACTTACGCGATGTTATTGGCGGCTCAGGCCAAACGGGCTGAGGGCGTTGATGTGGTGGTTGGACTGGTAGAGACCCATGATCGGCAAGAAACCGTTGCCGTATTAAAAGGCCTGGATGTGCTGCCGCCCAAGCTGGTCAAACATCGAGGCACAGTGCGCCGCGAGTTCGATCTGGACGGCACGCTGAAACGCCGCCCGTGTCTGGTCTTGGTGGACGAGTTGGCGCACAGCAATGCCGCCGGCTGCCGTCACCCCAAACGCTGGCAGGATATAGAAGAATTATTGAATGCCGGTATTGATGTTTACACCACGCTGAACGTCCAGCATTTGGAAAGCCTCAACGACGATGTCAGCCAGGTAACCGGGATTCAAATTAAGGAAACCGTGCCGGACACGGTATTCGAGCTGGCCGACGAAGTCGAATTGATTGACCTGCCGCCCGATGAATTGTTACTGCGGCTCAAGGAAGGCAAAGTCTATTTGCCGCAGCAGGCGGAGCGTGCGATGCGCAACTTTTTCCGCAAAGGCAACCTGATTGCGTTGCGGGAGTTGTCCCTGCGTCTGACCGCCGATCGGGTCGATGCGCAAATGCAAGATTACAGGGACAACCATGCGATCAGCGATGTTTGGCCGGTCGGCGACAGGATATTGGTATGCATTGGCCCCAATGTCCTTGCCGAGCGACTGGTGCGCGCCGCCAAACGGCTCGCTACCAGTCTTCATGCGCAATGGATCGTGACCTATGTGGAAACGCCGGAGCTGCAACGCTTGCCTGCCGAACGCCGCGACGAGGTGCTGCGGATATTACGCTTTGCCGAACAGCTGGGCGCAGAAACGGTGACCTTATCAGGCCCGGACATGAGTAAAGAAATCCTGGGCTTCGCCAAAAGCCGCAACGTCACCAAAATCGTGTTGGGCAAACCCCGCCGTCGAGGCTGGAAGCGCTGGGTGCTGGGTTCGGTCGTCGATACCTTGATCACTGAAGCGCATAACATCAATGTCTATTTGCTGGGTAGCCCGCGCGGCAAAGGTAGCGCAGACGAGAAATCGCCTAAAGAAATACCGCTGGCAAAGGTGTTGCGCCCCAATTACCCTTGGGGACGAGCCAAGCGGCGCTGGATAAATTGGGGCTGGGCGGTGGGTATGACCGGTTGCACCAGTTTACTTGCCTGGGTAATGTCCGGGAAATTCGAATTGGCTAACCTGATCATGGTCTATTTGCTGGGCGTGGTTTTTATGGCGGCCCGCTTTGGCCGCGAAGCATCCGTTTTGACCTCGGTGCTGAGCGTTGTCGCATTCGATTTTTTCTTTGTAAATCCGATTCATACTTTTGCGGTTGCAGATGCGCAGTATATAGTGACATTCTTAATTATGCTGTTGGTGGGATTGATCATCAGCCACCTGACCAGCAATATGCGCTCTCAGGCGAAAGTTGCCTCGCATCGGGAGCGGCGCGCCAATGTCCTTTATGCGCTGAGTGAAGATCTGGCGACCAGCCGCAGCGTAGCGGAAACAGCCAGAGTCGCGGCGCGCCATATTCAGGATGAGTATGGCGGTGCCAGCGTCTTGCTGTTTCCCGACGACGATGGACGAATAGCCTATCCTTTAGATCCGCCCGTCCCGGAGTCCCTGCGCAATTGCGATCTCAGCGTGGCGCAGTGGGTTTTCGATCACGGCCAGATAGCCGGACAAGGCACCGATACTTTGCCCGGAGCCGACGCGGTGTTTTTTCCTATGTCCGGTTTTCGCGGCGTGATCGGTGTGCTGGTATTGCGCGCCGCCAATTTGCGCCGGGTGTTTCTGCCCGAACAGCGCCGACTGCTGGACACCTTTATCAGCCAGATTGCTCAAACCGTTGAACGGGTGCGTTTCGCCGACGAGGCGCAACAGACGCAACTGCGCATGGAATCCGAAAGTTTGCGCAATTCCTTGCTCAGCGCGATTTCCCATGATTTGCGCACCCCGTTGGCATCCATTGTCGGAGCGGCCAGTACGCTGGTCGAAGAAGACGCGCAACTTGCCCCTCAGGATCGGCAGGAGTTGAGCCTGACCATTTATGACGAAGCGCTACGGATGTCGAACCTGACCAATAATATTCTGGATATGGCCCGCCTGGATGCGGGACAGGCATCGCTGAACCGGCAATGGTATCTGCTGGATGAAATTATCGGCGGAACAATGACGCGAATGCAGAAGCGGCTCAAAGGGCGCACTGTTAATACCAAGCTGCCGGATGAACTTTGTCTGGTACGGGTTGATGCGGTGCTGATCGAACAAGTGCTGATCAACCTGCTGGAAAATGCCTGTAAATATACCCCACCGGGCAGCCCCATCGACATTATCTCCGAGCTCTCCGCCCATATGCTCAAAGTAACGGTGGCGGATCGCGGCCCAGGCATACCGCCGGGAGAAGAGGAAAAACTGTTCGACAAATTTTACCGCCTGCATCGGGAAGGCACGCAAAGCGGCGTCGGCCTGGGCTTGGCCATTTGCAAGGCCATCATTATCGCGCACGGCGGCGTTATCGGCGTAACCAATCGGCAAGGCGGCGGTGCGCAATTCTTTTTCCTGTTGCCGGTAGACGAAGCGCCGCCGCAACTGGCCGCGGAGCAATTGCCAGATGAATAACGCCAAACCCGTCATTGTGGTCATCGAGGATGACCCGCAAATCCGCCGTTTTTTGCGCACCAGCCTGGGTGTGCAGGGGTTTCAGGTGATTGAGGCCGGAACCGGCGAACGAGGCGTCGTTGAAATCGGCACCCGTAAACCGGAGCTGGTCATACTCGACCTGGGCTTGCCGGGCATGGATGGCATAGCGGTGATCCGCAAGGTTCGCGAGTGGTCCGCGGTGCCGATCATCGTGCTGTCGGCCCGAAGCCAGGAGAGCAACAAGATTGCCGCGCTGGATGCCGGAGCGGACGATTACCTGACCAAACCGTTCAGCATCGGCGAGCTGCTGGCGCGCATCCGCGTATCGCTTCGCCACGCCTCACAGCTGGCCGGGGACAGCGTCGAAACGCTGTTTTGCGTCGGCGATTTGCAGGTTGATTTGACCCGGCGCAGTGTGCACATCGGCGAGCAGGAAATTCATCTGACCCCGATCGAATACAGGCTGCTGACCGTGTTGATCCGTCATGCGGGCAAGGTGCTGACGCATCGGCAGTTGTTGCTGGATGTTTGGGGACCTGCCTACGTGGAGCATGCCCACTATGTGCGGATTTACATGGGGCAGTTACGCCGGAAACTTGAAGCAGATCCTACTCAGCCGCGTTACTTGCTGACCGAAGCGGGCGTGGGGTATCGGTTGGCGGGTGGGGAATGAATTGAAAAATTTTTATCGTTCCCACGCTCCAGCGTGGGAACGCAGTTCCAGGCGCTCGGCGTCATCCTGCAAGATTAGGTGGAGTAATTGCCGAACAAACCGCCAGTTAATGTTCAGAAGCCGGTGAATAGAAAATCAAGTGCAGAAATAATTTCATGACGTTGGCCTCTTAGTGAGCCGACTTTTTCACCGATAGACCAAACTGGAATGCCAGCCAATTCCGCTGTAGACATATGCACAGCGGTATTTCTTATTGTGAATTCAGGATTAAGATGTTTGATCGCTTTATTCATAGCCGAAGCGGATAAGAGGGGTACGACTACCCGTGTTGAAAGGGTATCGAGCAAGTCAGACTGAACATCGAGTAGATAAGGAATCGTCTGATTTGTGGCTTTATTTGGGTTTTCAAAGACATCGAACTGCGCCATCAAAATTTCCTTAAACCGTCGCTGAACACGCCGTCTGTTTCAATGCGCCGATTGTAAGCGTCAATGGCTTCGCGATTTTCCTCGCGCCATTCCCTGCGTTTTTCTTCCAGCAGCATTTCGACAAGGCGTTGCTCTAATGCCTTGGAAAGATTGATGTGCAGAGCTTTTGCTTTTTGAAGTAGGTCGCTGTTGATGCTGAGATTTGTAGGTTTTTTCGAGGCATGAGTGTCATAGAAACTTTCTTGCATGATACGCTCTATATATGAATTTATGATGCGCATATTGTGTCAGTCAGAGTGCGCATTGGAAAGCGGTTTTAATGCGCTCTCTGCCCTTTGGTTATTATATGTCCATATAAACGGCGGCGGAGAATAACGGAAGGAGGTTTCGCGTCAGCAAACCGCCAATCAATACAAAATATCCAATACAATCGGGCATAAAAAATCCCCGCATGTTAAAATCATTAGCGTTGAATCAGCCTTACAGCGATCAAAAACTGGGAGCGCATTAAGCCACATAATTTATTCGGTTTAAAGAAGGAAGCATATATCGACATTAGCCAAAAATGGTATGGCAAAAATCAACACACACTCTCCTTGTTAGCATATAATCTTACTTCCTTACTTTGGAGGTTGCCATGCTAGCGAAATTAACCAGTAAAAACCAACTGACCTTGCCTAAATCGGTGGTGCAGTCGGTAGGCAAGGCGGAATATTATGATGTAGCGGTGGAATCGGGGCGAATTGTTCTGACGCCCGTTCGAATTCAGCAAGCGGATGCGGTTCGGGCTAAGTTGGAAGCCTTGGGTATTGATGAGCAGGATGTGAATGATGCGATTGCGTGGGCAAGGCGCGAATGAGTCGACGGGTTGTACTGGATACCAATTGCGTGATTTCGGCGTTGTTATTTTCTCAGCAAAAAATGGCGCGGTTACGGCATAGTTGGCAAAACGCAGAGATTATTCCGATGGCAAGCAAAGACACGGTAAGCGAGTTGATTTGTGTGTTGGCTTATCCTAAATTCAAGCTCAGTAAAGCGGAACAGGGCTTATTGCTTGCGGATTTTCTGCCTTATGCGGAAACGGTAGTGATTGAACGAGTTCCCGAGGGTTTACCAATCATTCGCGATACAGCGGATCAGATGTTTTTAATTCTCGCTGTCGTTGGCGGGGCGGAAGCTTTGGTGACGGGCGATGCCGATATTCTTGAGATTAAGGCAGATTTTCATATGCTACCGATTGTGACGCTGGCCGAGTGTAAGGATTGGTTGGAATCAACGGGAGTTTAAATCCGATAGTGCGGTAGTCGGGTCGGACAACAGCTTTTCGTTATCCGATATTCGTGTGTTCGACGATGCGGAAGCGATGAACAAAATCAAAAACCATCGTCATTTGGAGCATGGAAATGTCGGGCATAAAGCAGCCCGACTTACATGACTGCAACTAAAAATCTGGAATGTTTTTCCAATATTTTCTGCCATGCTGCTCCACAATTCCCGCTCTAGATATTTGATCTAAGTATGCATTTACTAGCATTGCATCAACAGCTTGACGGTGGTTGGTTTGAATTGTTTCTACGACTTCACTTATAGTAAAGGATCTTCCCATTTCAAACACTGTTTGGCGGATTATGTCAGTCCCAGTTGTAATATTATGATTTGGATTCATCAATTGACTCATAGGTTTGACTCATAGGTTAAATTAGGTTTTTGTTGTTCAGGTTGGATTTCGACTTTTTTCTTAATATTCGTCAAGAATTTTTCTGCGAATATTTTACCAAACGATTCCAACAGTTCTTTTCGATCAATAGGATCAGTCGTATTTTTAGGAAGAATAAAAGAAAAGAAAGCCGGCCAGCTATCAGATCTTCTTTTTAGCTCATCAGGGAGATGAGAAACGCTCCCAAATGGCAGAACGTCTTGTCCGCTTACAACGAGAAAGTTTGGAGTAACACCTGCTTTCATATATTTCGGCACTAATACACAGTCTCTTAGCTCGTTATCTTCAATAAATTTCTTCCCAACCTCCTCCAAGAAAACAGTAAAGCCTATAAGAAGCGGCTCCAGTAGGTAAAAAATTTTGTGTATCATACCTAAGTTACTTTGCGATTCGCCTGCTTGGCTTTTACTAATGCCTAGTAGTCAGTCATATTGAAGCGAAGCGATAATTTGTGATATAGCTATTGGC